>JBBSFW010000054.1:0-25825 GCA_038254805.1 Terriglobales bacterium | reverse complement strand
CTGGGGCAGCAGACCAGGATGGTGGAGCCAATGATGCACAACTACGATCGTGTGGCAATCGAAGCAGGCAGACCAGAACTCGCGACTGATTCCGACGGCTTCCGTAAGGTTGTTGCTGACTCAGCTTTCAAGCAAGCCGGGTTCATCGTCGCTTTGGCCAAGAGCAAGACGCTAGACGATTTCGGCGATGAGAGGGGTGCTGACGCAATACTCAAATCCTATATCTTCGAAGAAGAATGAGGGCGAGTAGTCGGAACCGATATGACTACCTAGCAAGTACCCACCCCCGGTCCCCACAAGCAGCAGTTCTGGCTAGTCGCGACCGCACACACACGAATTCAGCTAAATCGCGTCGTCTTCCACAATGCGCTTCCGCAAATCACAAGCAAAACAAGCATGGCCAGCGAAAGGACGGCTGCCGCGCTCCAATTTATAGCCAAATTTGGAGATCCAGACACCAGTGCAAATGTAATGAAGACCGCCGTCGCCAGTGACACCAGAACCCAATCGACCCAAGTGCGACGTTGCTGGCTCCCAACGCTGTCTTCACCTTCGAGGCCAGCCTGCACGTATTTCGGATCGGTCCCATAGCGCTCGCATTCCCGTCGTGCGGCATCATGCCAGCGCACATGTTCCGCCCTGGTCGCGGAAGAAAAAGCAATGGCTGTGGCACCCGCGGCCATCAACAGGGACCCTCCCACGACTTGCAGGTAGAGTGACTCCCCGCGACCATGCAACTCTCCGAAAACAAGAATTCCCCAAACCAAGCCCCAAAGCTGATTAGTGTTCGATAGCGGAATACCCCTGCTGATTCCGATGTATTTCGCGGCATATTGTTGGAAGACGTCTCCGATTACCCATATGAATCCACCTAGCATTAGCCAAAAGAGGACGCTTCTGCAGCTAGCAATTTCCTTCCAAAGCGGGACGAGTCCTCCCGTGGAAGTGATGGCCAATTTCGCCATCATTCCTAATTCTCCGATAGTGAAAAATGCGACGAATGACAGAGGATTCATTCCGGTGAGATACGCTTTGCGGTAGGGAATGTACATCGTGCCCCATAAAATTCCGGCAGCCAGAGCGGCTAGCATGCCACGCATTGCGTGCGCGGCCGGTGCCTGGGTGGCAGAAGCGATAGCGAGCAAGACTGCCCCCACGAACATGACCAGAGCTCCGCCGAAGACGCCCAACCAACGACGCCACCCCGCGTGTCTCAATTCGTTAAAAAAAACGAAGCCCCATAAAATTCCTAGGAGACTGTTCGTATTCCACAGCGGAAAAGCAATGCTTAGACCAATATCGCGGACCGCAAAAATCGTCAGAGTATTCGCCACTGCCCAAAGCGAGCCAGCCAGGACAGCCCAGACGATTAAATGAGGCGCATTCCGGACGTCTGTATAAATGTGAGACGTACCGCGAATCAATGCTGGCAAACTCCAGCGCGCCAGAAAAATTCCTACCACCATAATGAGAGAGATGACAATCGGAGAGACGCCCGCTTTCACCAACTTAGTGGGCGCTTCTGCGGCTCCAAGCCATGCCCCGGCAGCAAATCCGCATAGTATCCCCAGGGCTTGTAACTTCCGAAGACGTGAAGTTTTTACGCCCGCACTGCTGATTTCAGAACTCAAATGTTGTCCCCGAGTCAGCTGATCCATCGCAGCACCATTAACCCGCCCAGCAGCACAATTAGCGGAACCCAAAAATGCGGGTCGCCAAGAATGGCTACGAACCATCTTCGAGTATGCGAATTTTGTTTGCCCCTACCGTGCATAAAGTGCCCAGGTCTACGGCCAGCTTGTCTGCAAATTTATTTGCCTAACTCGGAAGTTACTGAAAGGGTCACAATACAGCGCTTCCACGAACGAGTACTTGTTTTCATTCCGTGCTAGCTGATCTTCTTTGACAATCGTAAGGATTCGCAATACTTTATGCTGACTTAAAATTTTTGGCAACCGTAATCCGTCGCAAAAACTGCGGCCTTCTTCGGTAGCCAGAGGCTCAGCTTTAGAGGAGCACAATGCGATTGGTAGCCTTTATTAGAAGATTTCCCATTGCCATCTTGTTTCTGTGTGTGACTTTGCAGGGGCACGGCGGCGAGTTCGGATCAGCACTTACCCCCGGCACTCGCGTCCTAATGGACGCGCATAACTGCTACCCGTACGACGGCAGGTGGTCCACCGAATCGAGCGTGCCCTCAAGGCCGGAACGCCTTTGGCGATCGAGCAGGATCTGTTCTGGTACACGAACAAAGTGGATTCGCTTTTACACGCTGGACGGGCTTCCCGATCGGGATTTGCGGAAACATGGCTGGGATAAAGATTACAATTTTGGCTCCATGGAGAGGGTTTCATTGAGATGGAAAGCTGCCATTGATGCCGGTGTAGATTTTCTCGCCACCGATCAATACGAAGATCTAGCCCAGTTAGTAAGAAGCCGCATCAAAGGTACAGTGATGGGTGTTCCTATCCAATAACATTGTTTCTCAACACTTGAACCTGCCCTTGTAAGGCAATTGGATTTCTTTAGCAGGTAGCCGTCTCGGGGACAGCAATTAGCACGTCTCGCACTAGCGTTCAAGCTGAACCAAAAACTTGGTCACTGTTTTTGTGCGTCGAACACTTTCTTGGCTTTGGCGCTGAGTCGCTTGCTGCTGGAGCAGCGTCTGCTGGTTCGCAAATCTGGTGAGTCCAAGACGGCGATAGATGCGTGAGAGGTGATAGTGTCCCTCGGGAGAGTCTGAATCCAGTCGAACACAGGCTTCCATCTGCGGGCGCGCCTCGTGCCACTCTCCTGCCCATTCGAGGGCCTCCCCTAATTGGCACCGAGCTATAGACTCGCCCGGTGCGACGCGAACGGCGTGTCTTAGTCTGCGAAAAATTTCCATCTTGCGCGCTGTTTCTCCATTATCGCGAGCGAGTCGGAGCAATATGCCACCACAAAAAGCGTCCGCGCTCTTATTCCTAGGCTGCTCATCTGCGAACTTGCAAACTTGGGTAACGGCGGCCGGCTCAGGCACGGCCGTATCCAGCAAGGTAATTTCTCCGAGATAGCGGGCGGCAGTCTCATTGTGCAGATCCAGTTGGGTAGCGTCGAGCAAAGCACGGATTGCGTCTGCCGAGCGGTCCACAAAGTAGTAGGTGAGACTTTGAAGAATTTTCAATCGAACTGATTGCGGAAACAAACTAGTCGCCTGATTTAGCACAACCAGCGCGGCGTCAAATGTTTGGTGCCGCAGCAGATCCAGCGCAAGCGCAACGCGGTGACGCTCCTCTGATGGCTCAAGGACAATGGCAGCCTTATAGCTTTGCACCGCGGCCAGTGAGTCTCCGCGCTTTTCCTGAATGTCCCCGATCAAGCTTTCGAGCGATCCGCTGTCTTCCAGAGCCTTAACTTTCACTGCGATCGCGAGAGCAGCGTCGAATTTGGCCATGCGAAAATGTGCCAAAGCCTGGTCGAAAAGCAAGTCCGCCCGAGTTGGCGCGAGACTGCTCGCTTCTTCAAAATCTGTAAGAGCTTCTGCATAGAGACCCGCCCGACTAAGAATCTCAGCCGCGTGCAAGTGAATCTCGATTTTCTGTCCCGGTGGCAGCTCTGCAGCGCGCAAACGTTTCAGTGTTGGAGCCGGGTTGATGTGATTTTCGACGTCGGCCTGTAAGCGAGCAACGCTCGCCGCGAGGCGCAGGTCCTGATTGTCAGGCAGCAGCCTTGATGCCGCTTCCATATTTTCGGCGGCGGTGGTCGAATGACCCAACCCAGAGGCAATTGCGGCTTTCAATCGGTAAAAACCAATTCTTTGCTGACGGTCAGCCGGAAGAGGCACGCCTCGCATGACTGACTCGGCTTCGATGTAACGGTGTACGCGCGCGAGTTGCAGCGCACGGTCAAGAGCTGGAGCAGAATTTTTTCCCAGCGCCGGTACCTCTGCAATCACATTCTCTGCAACCAGCAGAGCGGCTAGTAGTGAGAGTAGAACGAAAAACCGCAGCTTCATGGGTGCACTTATCTTACCTTGCGGGTTCAAGCAAACGTGTGAGAGAATCCCGCCGTGCCGAGCAACGAGGCCCCCCGTCTACAGCGCCAGTTAGGCCTTCTGGAAGCAATTTCCGCGAATATGCTGGAAATGATCGGAGTGGGGCCGTTCATTACCATTCCCCTTATTTTGACTACCATGAATGGCCCGCAAGCAATGCTGGGCTGGCTAATCGGCGCGCTCGTGGCAGTCTGCGATGGTTTGGTTTGGGCGGAACTTGGCGCGGCGATGCCGGGCACGGGAGGGCCTTACCGCTATCTATCAGAGGCCTACGGGCCCAAGCGCCTGGGGCGGCTGATGAGCTTTCTGTTTATCTGGGAGACCGTATTTCTGGCGCCCCTATCTATCGGAACCGGCGCGGTAGGTTTTTCTCAATACACCAAGTTTCTTTGGCCGCAAATGAATTGGTGGCAAGGCAAGGTCGTTGCTGTGGTGGTTTGTTTGGCCATTACAGTCTTGCTCTCCCGCGGCATACAGTCGGTCGGACGACTCTCCGTTGTGCTGTGGGTAGTGGTGATTTTCACTGCGCTAGCTGTCACAGCCGCGGGTCTCTCTAATTTTCACCTGAGCCGAATTCTGGATTTTCCGCCACACGCGTTTACTCTCTCGCGCCCGTTATTCATCGGATTGGGAGGGGCCACATTGCTCGCAATGTACGATTATGGAGGCTATAATAATGCCTGCTTTTTTGCGGGTGAAGTGCGGCGCCCGGAGTATGTAATTCCGCGTTCAATTCTGTTGTCCATCATGCTGGTCGCTGCGCTGTATTTGACGATGAACGTAACCATCATTGGGGTCATTCCGTGGCGAGAAGCAATGCACTCCACCTTCATCGTTTCCGATTTGATGCAGCGGCTTTATGGCTCACTGATCGCGAAATTCATGACGGGATTAGTTCTTTTTACGACTTTCGCCTCCCTGTTCGCGGTGCTGCTTGGTTATTCACGAGTGCCATACGCAGCCGCGGTTGACGGCCGGTTCTTTGCAACTTTGGGCGGCTTCACCGCACCAAAAATTTTCCCTGGTTCTCAGTGGCATTTCTGGGGATTGCTTCCGCAGCTGCTAGTTTGCTCGATCTTTCGGACTTAATCACGGCGCTGATCGTCATTCAGGTGCTGGTGCAATTCATGGCGCAGGTCGTGGCTGTAACTTTAATTCGGCGAAATCGTCCTGACATTCATCGTCATTTCCAGATGTGGCTGTATCCGGTTACGAGCATCATCGCATTCGTGGGATGGGCATTCATCCTGGCCGCTAGCGGCCTTAAATTTATTCTCTGGGGTATAGCTCTCATCATTTTCGGAGTTGGCGCTTACTTATGGAGAGCTCGCAGGCAAGGAGAGTGGCCGTTTGAGCATGCAGGCAGCAAAGCAGCAATATGAGAGTAGAACGCAAGCTTGATGTGCTAGTTGTCGGGGACTTATTTATCGAGTTAGTCATGAGCGGATTCCCATCCTGGCCGCAACCTGGTGAGGAAGCATTCGCCAAGCGTTTCTGCCGGGAAGTCGGAGGAGGAGCCGCGATCACTGCTTACGGCTTAGCGAAATTGGGAGCGAAAGTCGGCATCTTCGGCTCGTTGGGGGAAGAGGATGGACAGTGGGTGCTGAAAAAATTGACGGCGCTGGGCATCTCTACATCCCCAATCCACCTGGATGACAAAGAGCCGACTGCCCTTACGGTCAGCGTATCTGGTCCATCGGATCGTGCTTACCTCACCTACATGGGAGCGAACCGTGCGCTTTCAGAATTATTGGGGAAAGCAGCTCGGACGGGCGAATTATCTCTCGCTCGACACGTACATCTTGCTTGTGCTCCCGATCCGACCGCTGTACTTGTTTTGTTTGAAACGCTCGCCGCGCAAGGCTGCAGTCTCTCAGCGGATATCGGCTGGCATCCAGAGTGGCTCTCTGATCCGCGCTGTCGGGATGCTCTTCGTGCCGTAGACATTTTTTTCCCTAATGAGCGAGAGGCCTCACACATGACCGGCGAAAACGATCCTGAAAGAATGCTCGAAGCCCTGCGCGACGAGGGCTTTCGCAAGGTGGCGCTGAAGCTGGGCGCTGAAGGCGCAGCTCTTCTATGGGACGGGAAGATCATCTTCCAAAAAGCGAGTCCCGTAGAATCGATAGATACGACTGGGGCTGGAGATTGTTTCGATGCTGGCTTTTTGGACGCGTGGTTGCGCGGAGATGATCCACAGAATTGTTTGCGGGCCGGTACTGTATGTGGCGCGCTTTCTACTAGAGCACTCGGGGGCATTTCCGGATTTCCAACTAGAGCGGAAGTGGAATCGACGATATGAGCTGCAAGGTAAGCGTGATCGGTGGGGGCGGTGTGCGAACACCGCTATTGATCCACGGAATACTGCAATCTCAGAACGTACTGAAGATTAGCGAGTTGTTGTTATTCGATGTGGATCAAGGCCGTGCGGACCTTATGGCAGCGATGGGCCGGGAAATCGCCCGCGGTTTTGGAGTAGACATCCGGCTGGCAGCTGTTGGCTCGCTCGAAGAAGCAGTGGAGGGAAGCACATTTGTCCTAAGCAGCCTGCGCATTGGAGGCATGGCAGCCAGGGCACGCGATGAGCGCATCGCCATCGAGCACGGACTAGCAGGCCAAGAAACCACGGGGCCAGGCGGTGTGGCGATGGCTTTGCGGACAGTTCCGGTGGTTCTCGCGTACGCGCGAGTTGTCGAGCGATTAGCGCCGCAGGCGTGGTTTATTAATTTTACAAATCCAGCTGGGCTGATTACCCAAGCTTTAAATGATCACACGAAGCTGAGAATCGTCGGCATCTGTGACACACCCGCCGAACTGCTGCACCGCATCGCCCACGTTTTAAATGAGTCGCCCGCCGACACCTATTGTGATTACGCGGGATTGAATCACTTGGGATGGGTACGCCGCGTACTGGTGCGCGGAAAAGATGTAACGGCGCAACTGCTGGGAAACGAAGAAGCGTTGCGACAGTTGTATCATGCGAATCTGTTCGATCCATTGCTGATTCGGACGCTCAAGCTTATTCCCTCGGAGTACTTGTTCTTTTATTACAGCCAGCGGAAAGCACACCAGAATCAGCTGCGTGCTGGAGCAAGCCGCGGCGAGGAATTGGTGCGACTGAATGCTGAACTGTTCACTCAGCTTAAATCGGAAAGTCCGAAGGATGGGCTGGTAACTTATCGCCGTTATCTGATGCAGCGCAATGCGTCCTATCTGCAGCTGGAAGCCAAGGCTGGTTCGGCGTTCCATTCCGCAACACATGAACCTGATCCATTTGAAATCGCTACCGGGTACCACCGAATTGCAGTGGATGTAATGAGCGGTCTGGTCTCGCAAGAGCCTCGTACAGCGGTTGTGAATGTGCGCAACTCTGAGAGCATGAAAGACCTTGCGCCGGAAGACGTGATTGAGCTTCCTTGTCGGATCAGTACAGAGGGCGTGAAGCCACTGAGTGTAGGATGCTTGCCAGAAAGCGTGCGCGGGCTGGTTCTGTCCGTTAAGGCATATGAGAGCACATTGATCCGGGCGGTGCTAGAACACTCGTGGCCAATGGCTCAGCTCGCAATGCTGGAATATCCGATTATTGCTCAGTGGGAAATCGCTGAGGAGCTGCGCAAAAGTTTCATGCAAAGCGATCCGGAGTTCCTCGGTTATCTAAATTTGAGGCCATGACCCGCACTATTGACCGGCAAAATCGGAAACTTACAGTATTGCCGAAGTCGTCTGCCGCAACTTCTATAGCTACAATGAGTATGTATGCAATCGATCCGATGTCGCTTGGAAGGAACTAGATGAGCGCAAATCACAATTTGTTGGTCCGGGCGAAAACATGCGCGGACGGGTCTGGCACGGTAATGAAAGTCGAACCGGACGAATCGAAGTTCGACTATCTGACGTTTCAAGTTCGCCGACTGAAAGCTGGAAAAAGTCACTCCGGGAATACGGGCTCCAATGAGCTTGGCATTGTCGCTTTGGGTGGACACTTTAGCATGACTTCACCCGCAGCCAGTTGGGAGAACATTGGAGGCCGATCAAATGTGTTCGCAGGAATGCCTTGGGCTGTCTATCTTCCGATTGATACGAACTTTGCTGTCACCGCAATAACAGATTGTGAACTCGCCTTTTGTTATTCCCGAGCGGAAGAAGCACACCCTGCAGAATTGATTTCACCGAAGGACGTGCGGGTTGAGATTCGAGGGGGAGCTAATGCTACACGCCAAATCAATCACATCCTCACTGCTGAATTCCCTGCGCATCGCCTTCTGATTGTGGAGGTATATACCCCCAGCGGCAACTGGTCGAGTTACCCCCCGCACAAACATGACGTGCACAATCCTCCGGGGGAAGTGGATCTAGAAGAGATTTACTACTACCGAATTGATCGCCCAGAAGGTTACGCAATTCAGCGGGTTTATACTCGCGATCAACGCTTCGATGAGACGCTTACGGTGCGTGACGGTGAGTTGGTTTTGATTCCAGAGGGCTACCACCCAGTGGTTGCTGCCCACGGTTACAACGCATATTACCTGAATGTCCTAGCCGGCTCGGCGCGATCCATGGCGGCATCCGATGATCCCGATTATGCTTGGGTTCGTAACTCTTGGACGGACAAGGACCCACGCCTACCGCTGGTAAAATAGACGGCGCCCGTATCGCGATGCTAAGTTCGACTCAATTCATCTGGACGAGATAAGGAACTGCGTATGGCTACGACGTATGTAAGTCCACTGCAGCAAACGGCAACGACGAGTGCGACGGATTACTGGAACGATTCTTGTTCGATTGAGGAACTAACGTACGCCATCTCCAATGGCGCCGTAGGAGCAACTTCGAATCCCACCATCGTCATGGCAGTGCTTAAAAAAGAGATTGCGGTTTGGCGTAACCGCGTCTTGCAGATCATCGCGCAGAATCCGATTTGGAGCGAGGTTGAGATTGCATGGCAAGTCATCGAAGAAATGGGAGTCCAGGCGGCAACGCTGCTGATGCCGGTTTTCGAGCGCGAAAAAGGCAAGAAGGGCCGTCTCTCCCTGCAAACCAATCCCACGTTTTATCGCAATGCTCAGGCGATTGTGAAGCAGGCAGTACGTTTTGACCAGCTAGCCCCCAACATTCAGGTAAAAATTCCAGCGACAAGCGCCGGTATTGAAGCGATCGAAGAAGTAACGCGTCGCGGAATAAACCTGAATGCCACGGTCTGCTTCACTGTGCCACAAGCAATTGCCGTAGCGGAAGCAGTGGAACGCGGCCTTGATCGCCGGGCAGCCGAGGGCGAGGATATTTCGTCTCTCACGCAGGTATGCACGATCATGATCGGCCGACTCGACGATTGGCTGAAGGTTGTGGCCAAGAGAGAAAATATTGTCATCACTCCGGGACATCTGGACTGGGCGGGCATCGCGGCCTTGAAGAAAGCTTATGGAATTTTCCAGCAGCGTCGCTACCGCACCCGCCTATTGGCGGCTGCCTATCGCCATCACATGCACTGGTCGGAACTCATCGGTGGTGACATCATCCTCACTATTCCCCACGAGTGGCAAGTTTTGTTCAACAATTCGGATGTAGAGGTGAAGGAGCGGATGCAGAATCCCGTTGATCCTGCGATTGTGGCGGAGATTTACCGTAAGTTCCCTGACTTTCGAAGAGCGTATGACGAAGGCGGAATTGCCATTGATGAATTCGATCACTACGGTGCGACTGTGCGGACACTTCGCACCTTCATTGCCTCTTACTATGAATTACTGGCATTCGTCCGGGATTTTATGCTGCCGGATCCTGATAAAAATAGCCAACGTACATAATGCTTGCCCGGCGCAGCAAGTTCTAGCTGATCAGTGTGCGCAAATGGGTGGAGAGACTTGATGAGCGGCACGAGACGACTGATAATGGCCCAGGCAATAGTTACCTTCCTTAAGAATCAATGGGTCGAACGCGACGAAGAGCAGCATCCTTTTTTTGCGGGAATGCTCGGAATCTTCGGGCACGGTAACGTTGCAGGTTTGGGACAGGCGCTGCAGGAGAATCTCGATTTTCCGTATGTGCTGATGCGCAACGAACAATCAGCAGTACACTTGGCCTCCGGTTACGCGAAGATGAGTAATCGCCTGCGCGCGTTTGCCTGCACATCCTCAATTGGCCCGGGAGCGACGAATATGGTTACCGGAGCCGCGCTGGCCACGATTAACCGGCTCCCTGTTCTGCTGCTTCCAGGAGACATTTTTGCACGGCGTAATGTTGCGCCGGTTTTACAACAACTGGAATCACCGCAGACGCAAGACATCGGAGTTAACGACTCCTTTAAACCAGTTTCACGTTACTGGGACCGCATCTACCGTCCAGAGCAGATCATCACATCACTGCAGGAAGCGATGAGAGTTTTAACTTCGCCCGCCGACACCGGCGCGGTCACGCTGGCTTTGCCTCAGGATGTTCAGGCTGAAGCGTATGACTTTCCCGAGGAGTTTTTTCGCAAGCGCGTGTGGCTTATTCGCCGGTCGCCGATTGATGAGGTGTCTCTGCGGCGAGCCTCAGACGCTATTCGAGCTAGCTGCACGCCATTCATCATCGCTGGGGGCGGAGTCCTGTATAGCCAAGCATCTAAAGCCTTAGCCGATTTCGCTGCGCAGTCTGGCATTCCCGTGAGTGAAACCCAGGCAGGGAAAGGTTCCGTGCCCTACGATCATTCCCAATGTGTCGGAGCGGTTGGCGCTACGGGGACGTCTGCAGCCAATCGTTTAGCGCACGATGCAGATCTAGTACTCGGAGTCGGTACCCGCTACTCCGATTTCACCACAGCTTCGATGACGGCCTTCCAGAACCCTGGTGTGCGATTCGTCAATCTGAATGTGGCCGAGTTTGATGCGT
The DNA here is from genome assembly GCA_038254805.1 of Terriglobales bacterium. GTDB lineage: Bacteria > Acidobacteriota > Terriglobia > Terriglobales > Acidobacteriaceae > Gp1-AA145. The sequence goes on along the minus strand of JBBSFW010000054.1, from coordinate 14,928 downwards.
ATAAAGCTTCAGCTATGCCGCTCGTAGGAGATGCGCGTTTGGGGCTACAGGAAATCGCGTCGGCATTGAAGGACTACCAAGTCAGTGCGGATTACGCTGCCCGAATCGCGAAGCTTAAAGATGAATGGGAAAAAGAGACGGACCGCCTGCTTCATCTCGATATTTCGCCGCAGTTGGCGCAGAGCGCGGTCATAGGTGCTCTCTGGGAATCTTCCGGTCCAAGAGACGTTCTCGTTTCGGCAGCCGGCAGTCATCCTGGCGATCTCCACAAGCTGTGGCGGGCTCGTGCGCCGAACGGCTATCACATGGAATACGGTTACTCCTGCATGGGCTATGAGATTCCGGGCGCAATGGGAGCCAAAATGGCCGATCCCAGTCGCGAAGTTTTTGTATTCCTGGGGGACGGAACCTACCTGATGATGCCAACCGAGATTGTCACCTCAGTGCAGGAGGGAATAAAACTCATCATCGTCCTGGTAAACAATCACGGCTTTGCAAGTATCGGGGGACTGAGCGAGGCACTTGGAAGCGGCGGATTTGGCACAAACTACAAATACCGCTCCAAGGAATCCCACCAATTGGACGGTGACTATCTAGAAGTTGATTATGTTGCAAACGCCCGCAGCCTTGGTGCGCACGCGATCAAGGCCAACACGCTAGATGAATTCAAAGGTGCATTGAACGAGGCGAAACAGATGGATCGAACAACGGTGATCGTGCTGGAAACAGACCGCGACACACGCGTGCCGGGATACGACTCATGGTGGGATGTGGCCGTGGCGGAAGTCTCGAACAGCAAGAGCGTGCAAGAGGCGCGTTCGAAATACGAAGAAGCCCGAAAAAAGGAACGTTATCACCTGTGATGGAACATTCTTCAGGATCTCGTGTGCCCAGATTGCAAATAGGGAATGCACCTTGTTCATGGGGCACCCTCGAATTTAACGAAACGAAAGCCGAGCAAATCGGATTTAGCCGCATGCTCGATGAGCTAGTCGAAAGCGGCTATACCGGCACCGAATTGGGGGATTGGGGCTACATGCCTACCGATCCCGAAGCACTCAATGCAGAGTTGACGAGACGCAACTTAGTGATGCTGGGTGCGTTTGTTCCAGTCACATTGAAAGACGCGGCCGCCCACGCAGACGGTGTTGCCAACGCGTTGAAAACGGCTCAGCTGCTAGCTGCAGTAGCCGGCGATCCAAAGCCATATCTTGTTTTAGCGGATAACAACGGCACGGTGCCGGAACGAACTCGCAATGCGGGGCGCATTACGCCGCAGATGGGATTGCAGCCTGCGGAGTGGTCAACCTTCGCGAAAGGCTCGAATCTCGTGGCTCGATCAGTTTATGACGCCACCGGGCTGCGAACGGTCTTTCATCATCATTGTGCTGGCTACGTCGAGACACCGGACGAGATGGCGCGATTCCTGGAATTAACCGATTTTAAAAAAATTGGATTGCTTTTCGATACCGGACACTACGCTTTTGGCGCGGGCAACTGCGACGTAGTGAGTGGATTGCAGCGATTCAAGGACCGCATTTGGTATGTCCACTTGAAGGACTGTCAGCCGGAGGTAGCGAAAAGAGCACGCGCGCAACACTATGACTATTTTCAATCGCTGAGCAATGGGGTGTTCTGCGAGCTAGGCAAAGGCTGTGTGGATTTTCCCGCGGTGCTGCGGTGGCTAAAAACCAATCGGTATGACGGTTACATGCTCGTCGAGCAAGACATCCTACCCGGAATGGGAGCACCCAAGGAAAGCGCCCAGCGCAATCGCGAGTACCTCAGCTCAATAGCACACAACTACCTCTAGCACTAACGAAACGACAAGGAGACTCGTTTGGCTGACAAGAAACTAAAAATTGGAATCATCGGAGCTGGCCGCATTGGCAGAGTACACGCGGAGAACCTGGCCTTCCGTCTACCGGAAGCGGTGGTACTGGCGATTGCAGATGTCAGCCGCGAGGCAGCTCAAAAGGTTTCGGAGCGTTGCGGAATACCACGCGTGGCTGAGCATGCCGAAGAACTACTGGCAAATCCAGATGTTGAAGCGGTACTGATCTGCTCCCCAACCGATACTCATGCCGATCTTGTCGTAAAAGCAGCCAAAGCTGGTAAGCACATTTTTTGCGAGAAGCCCATTGCTTACAGTTTGGCAAAAATTGACCAGGCGCTACTGGCAGTCAAGGATGCGGGAGTAAATCTGCAAACAGGATTTAACCGGCGCTTTGACGCAAACTTCGCAAGAGTCCGCGCGGCGGTCACAAACGGGGAAATCGGAAAGCCCCACATGATGCACATCATCAGCCGCGATCCGGCTCCTCCGCCCATTTCATATATCAAGGTCTCCGGCGGAATTTTCATGGATATGACGATCCATGACTTCGATATGGCGCGGTTCCTCATCGGCGATGAAGTCGAAAGTATCTACACCGCTGCGGGCGTCAAAGTAGACCCTGAGATTGGAAAAGCAGGGGACTTGGACACGGCATTGATCGTGCTGCAATTTAAGAACGGCGTGATTGGCACCATTGATAACAGCCGCAAGGCTGTTTATGGCTATGACCAAAGAGTGGAAATTCTTGGCAGTGACGGCGCTATCGCGACTGCAAACTGCTATCCCAACCAGGCGGTGATCAGCAACGCCTCCAGGATCCAGAGAGATCTTCCTCTCAATTTCTTCATGGACCGATACACAGAGAGCTTTCTCGCCGAAATGCGCGCGTTCGCAACTGCGGTGCTACAGAACAAGCCTACTCCGGTAACAGGAATCGACGGGCGTATGGCGGCGGTTATGGGACTAGCGGCCCGCAAATCATTTGACGAGCGCCGGCCGGTGCAACTGGACGAGGTCACGAAATCGTGACCGCCCCCCGCGTGTTCGCTTGAGTTTTTCACGACAAATGGAAGCCCGTTATTTCACGTTGGGGTTCTTTGGAAGACTCACGAGATTCGCGAACAATCGGAAAGCCCCCGGTACGCCCTCCGGCAACTGCCGGTAGAAAGCATACGCATTGTAGATATAGATGCCCTTGCCGTAGCGGGCATACACCAGGCCTCCCTTTTGAGGCTCTTGCGCTTCATCGTGGGTAGAGAGTAACGGCTCGTAATGCGAGTCCCAGGATTTCAGGAATTTAGAACCGCGCTCTTCCACCCAGCCCTCAAAATCACGCGAGGTGATTTTGTTCGGCCAAAGAAAGACCGGATTTTGGGGGGATAGCACGTCAATCTTCGACGCTTCATCGGTCACTTCCTCGGGGTCCTGTCCCATCTGGTACGGGTAAGGCCCAAAGTTCTGGTCGAATTCCGGAGTGTTGTACTGCACGATCATCACACCGCCGTTTTTCACATACTCGAGGAACCGGCTGTTATAAGTTTTCAACTCACCGCGTGCAGCGTAGGCGCGCACTCCGAGGAGGATCACGTTGTATTTCGACAGGTCGGCGCTGGCGACATCTGTCGGAGCAAGAAAACTCACGTGAAGTCCGAGGTTTTCGAGAGAAGCTGGAACATCGTCTCCACTTCCCATGATGTAGCCAATGTTCAATCCGTTCGCGACCTTGACGTCCACACCTGCAGCACGAAGCATGGATGGGCGGTAAAGATAATACGGCCGCAGGCCAGGATAGCCGGTCACTTCGTATCCTTCCTTGTACTGCTTGCCCGACAATTCCGCGACTGCGGTTAAGTGGTAGGCCTTCTCTAAAAGGTTAGCCGGCATAACTTGGAAGGTCACGAATTGCTCGTCGCCATCCGACATCGTCGAGAACTCAGCCGACGTGGGGTTGCTCTTCCAGCCTTCCGGCAGATCAAGCTTAATAGTCCCCTTTGCAGATCCTTTCACGTTGCTATGCAATGTGACGGTCACTGGGAATGCTTTTGAGTTTAGGGGAACAATCCCTGCCTTCGGATTAATGCTCACGGAGAGCGCCGGACCCGCGACTAAAGGCTCGGATACAACACCAAATCCGTTGACTCGCCTAATAGACTGAACTACTTGGCCCACGCGAATCGGCACACCTTGAAATTGAAATTCGGCCCATGCTTCTAGTGGGTAAGGCGGCAGAGGCTGATTTAAATATTTCGTATCGCTAATGTCGTAATAAGACTGCTCAATGTCGGGGCGTGTGAAGTAGGGCCGGGTGAATTTAGCATTCTCGGGCATCGTGAGATTGAATCGAGCATCAACAGCCTTGTTGCTAGCGAGCTCTCCGCGTGTTTCCGCTTCGCTTTTGGCTCCCCAATCATTGCCGTCAGTGGCATTGACCTTTATCTGCTCCAAAGTCACCGGAACTGAGCTCGAATTCACAACGTGTACCTTAACGCCGAAGTCCTGACCAGGAATGACACTGCGGGTCGTATCTGGGTCTCCCATGAACATCGCAAATAATGGGTTCGGCTCTTTCTCTGGCGCCATCGTCGCTGCGATGGAAAGACTAAGCGCCTGAACCAAAGCACTGTTGAACTGGGATTCTTTCGTTTCCAGCTCGAACGTGACGTTGTACTTGTCATCGGCGGAAAGATTACTTGCTTTGACTTTCCCGATCAGCTTTTCCGTTTCTTTCCAACCTTCGGCAAGCTGCGGAGCAATTTTCTCTGGATGCGCCGATGAGAAATTGGCCATTGCTTCTTCGACTAATTCGTTTACGCGCTTTAGTCCGGGAAGCAAGAAATCTGCGTTTCCGCCTTTGGCCAGTGATGCAATTCCGATCAGAGAAACGTCAATTCCATCAAAGAAAGATTTTTCCTTGTCCTCTGTAGAAACGAGGGATCCGTAACGGTGATAGGTTGAGCCGATGGCTCCGGCCTTCGGGATCATTCCACCGCCGGTTTGGGATTTCTGATAGCCAAGCCCTTCTCGCGAGATTTGTACGTACGACATTCCGAGCACAGGGTCGTAATCACCTTCTGGAACATCCACGTTCGCCGCTAGCTTACCGTCATCATTTCCGAACCACGGCGTCCGTGCATAATCTTTCAGCGGTGTCCAGGGCCTGAGCCCAGATGCAATCTGATCCGGAAATACGTTCGGATCGCCCGCTGCCTTGAATACCTCCTGTGCCAGGGCGCCGGCTGTCTGGTGATTGCCGTGTCCATCAGTTGGTCCACCCACGAATACGGAAGTGATCACCAGAGGTCTGGTCATGCGCACCACACGGACAACGTCGTATAGAACCCGATCATGAGTCCACTTCGCGATGGATTCCGCTTTCGTTTTTGAGAAACCGTAGTCAACGACTCTGGTCCAATACTGATCAACGCCGTAATAACGCCCGGCCGCCAGCAACTCTTCTGTCCTCACTAATCCCAGCCCGTCGAAATAGTTCGAGGACATGACATTTGCGCCGCCCTCACCACGGTTCAACGTTAAGAGTGTAACGCGCGCACCTTGCCCCCGAGACTCATATACCAGCATTCCGCCGTCTTCGTCATCAGGATGCGCCGTGACCATGATCAGACTGGCGCGGGTATGCAACTTCTTGAGGCTCTGCCACAGCCCCGTTGAACCCCGATTAATGGGGATTTCAGGAGAGGTCAGCGACGCTTTGATGGAAGAATCATATGGCGTCTGGGCATAGAGAGTCGCGCCCAGCAGCAAACACTGACCTGCGAACAGGGACCGCTTCATTTAGGGCCTCATGGAAAAGGCGAAATGGCTTTGCCTTGCAAGAAATCAAGATTGAATCTGTTCCGTCGGAGAAAAACCGTCCTCAAGTTTGCAGATGCAAATTTGGAGACGCCGCAGATGATCGTGTGAAACTAGAAATAAAATTTCAAGGCAAGCTGAAGCTCGCGTGGATCAATGATCGTAGAAGAAATTGCACCCAGCGACGCGCTCGGGAAGGACGCTGAGGGATTCCCGAAGGAGGCGTGGTTCAGAGCATTGAATGCTTCCGCGCGAAATTCGAACCGCATGGTCTCCCCGACCGGGAAACTCTTGAAGAGACTGAGATCCACATTGGTGAATCCGGGACCGTGGTACTTGCCCACACTGCAGTTGCCGAATTGTCCCTTTGCCGGAAGTGCGAATGCTGCCTGATTTAGCCACAAGCCAGAGCGTGGATCGTTTGACGCTCCGGATCTTGCGTCTCCGATGCAGTTGGGTCGGGAAGTGGAACTTCCCGTTCCGCTAAGGTCAGGGGCAGAAATCGCGATTGTGGTTCCGCTTTGCCTGGTAACAATTGTATTGACTTGCCAGCCGCCTAACACGGCATTGGCAACGCCTCCCTGATCCATATACATTTTGCCCTTGCCGAAGGGCAGTGCGTAGGTGAGGTAACCTACCAGGCGGTGGCGCACGTCAAACATGGAATCGCCACGCTCTGCCGCATAATTATAGGTGTCTTGAGGGAAGGCGCCTCCCGTCAGATTGTCTACGAAGTCGGAGATATTGTGGCTCCACGTATAACTTACGCCATAAGATGCGCCTCTAGCGAAACGCCGCTTAAGCGAAACAAGCAACGCGTTGTAATCAGATTTGCCATCATTGGTCGCGAGCTCCAGAAATGCGTGGTGACCCGCCGAATCGTTCAAGTTAACGTAAGGGAAAGTAACAACAGGATTTCCGCTGCTGTCGAAAGTGCCAGTGCGAATTCCCTGGTTTGCGTTGCGTAGCCGATTCATTTTCCGCGCAAAATTACCCACGTAGCTCATGTCCAAAGAGGTATTCTCATTGAACTGAATTTCCGGCCCGAAGCTGACTTGTTCCACATAACTAGACCTCTGGTTCGGATCCTGTGCGCGAATCTGGAGCTGAGCCAGATTGAGGGGCCCAGAAGCTATCGTGGCAAGTGGGAAGCCGTTTTGAAGTTGAAATTCTGTCGTTGAACTCCCGTTAATTTCATTGAGACTGTAAGAATTGACGAAGGGAGGATTCAACGCAAGAACACTTTCGGAGCCAATTCTCACCGAATGTTGATAGAAGATGCCATAACCGCCTCGGAAGACAAGCTTATCGAATGGGTGATAACTGAATCCGACCCGCGGTGCCAAGTCATTCCTGTCAGGATGAATCAAGGCTCGGTTGTACAAGCCTGACGCCCCTCGTGCAACGGTAACCAGCCCCCCTCCATTTGCGGGGGTGAAGTTGGACATCTCATTTTGATGATTGAGGTTTGGCGTGAATAGTTCGTAACGCGCGCCATAGGTGACGGTTAGATTTTTCCCCACACGCCATGTGTCCTGCGCGTAAAAACTATTTCCGTATTGGTAATTGTGCACTACGGTGGGCGTTACAAAAGTGACCGAATCGACGTTCCCCAGTAAGAAATCGGGGAGGCCAAATGCGCCTCCGGTGGTATAGATGCCGTTCACGCCGATTTCGCCTTGGGGCGCCCTAATGTCCAGGAAATTATCGCTGAAGCGGCGATGCTCATAACCGAACTTAAAGCTATGCGCGCCCTTGAGCCAACTCAGGTTATCCAAAATCTGCCAGACCTGCGAAATCTGAAACTGGGGACGCCACGGTGATGTTCCGAGGCGCGTAAGTCCATTGATCTCGATAGGCGGCAAGCCGGCGGTGTTCGGTCCCACGGGAATACCCGTGAGACCATACTGGGGAGCCGATGAAATGCCTAATTTCACCCCAATGGGATCGCTATGCGCATAATCACGATTGAATCCAAACCGTGCCTCGTTAAGAAGGTTCGATCGAAGTGTATCGTCCCAAGACAATGCAACAGACCGCTCATGAATACGGTAGTCCGTTGCAAAATTACCGTTGCCGGCAATAATGGGCGTGTTTGTCCATGGCGGATCCTGCTTGCTGATGATGAACTGACTGTATCGTCCGAATAAACGATTGGTATTGTTAATGTTGTGGTCAATTCGAATATCGAACGAATGCGAATCATTCGGGACCGCAGCCTGAAATTGGTAATTCGGGCTGATGAAACTCCCGGGTTGTCCCTCGACGGCTACTGCAGAGGGGATGTTTGGATCGGGAAAGAGTGCTACCAGCTGCGCCCCTGTCGGGTCAATACAACCGCTGGAAATCGTCTTGGTGGCGGAGTTGACGCAGCCACCCTGCCCAGACACTGTCGAGCTGGTGAGTGGGATCTGAGATGGCAGTTCACTGAAGTTCCCCGTCTTCATCAGGGGAGTTGGCACTGTGGACTGAACAGTTGTAGCTTTCCGGCTAGTAAAGAATTGGAAGTCACCGAAGAAGAATGTCTTGTTCTTGATAAGCGGCCCGCCGATTGTAGCTCCGTACTGATTTTGTGTAAAGTGGCCGCGCGGAACGGCATTACGATTATTGAAGTAGGAGTTTGCGTCAAACACACTATTTCGGACAAATTCCCAAAGGTCCCCGTGAAACGCATTGGTCCCAGACTTTATGCTCGCATTGATCACCGCACCTGCTGATGTGCCAAACTCAGAGGAATACGTCCGGGTTTGGATTCGGAACTCCTGCAGGGCATCCGGTGGAGGCTGAATGACCTGTACTGTACTCTCCTGCAAGTTCGTTGATCCCGAATTATTGTCAATCCCGTCCAGAGAAAAGTAATTCTGGGTCTCCCAGTTGCCGTTGGAGCTGAAACGGTCCGGCGCGGTATTGTTCTGGTTTGTCAGATTACGTTGAATGCCGGCTTCCAGGAGAGCAAGATCGGAGTAACGGCGTCCGTTCAGTGGCAAGTCGTTGATCTGCTCCTTCTGCACGACCCCGCCAACATCTGCAGTTTCGGTCTGGAGCACAGATGTCGTTGAGAAAACTTCGACTACCTCATTCGACTTTCCTACCTTTAAGGTGAAGTCAATGGCAGGACGTGATTGCACGTTAATCTCGACGTTCTTCTCGACAGCAGCTTGGAAGTTGGGTGCTGAAGCCTGGACCGAATACGTATCAGGAATGATGGCGCTGAACTGATAGGCGCCGTCTTCGTTGGTTTTTACGTCACGCGACACGCCAGTGGCCAAGTTTGTAAGCGTTACTATTGCTCCTGAAATTGCCGCTCCGCTTTGGTCTTTGACAGCGCCAACGATTGAGCCAGTGTCGATTTGCGCAAATGCCATTGAGCTTAGAAGTATAATAAATACTGTCCATCCCGCTTTTTCGGTACGTCCAAGACGAGCTTCGCCTTCCATTTCTCCCCCGCTACCCACAAGGTTCGGACCGGCACAAAAATCGAACAAACGTTAGCATGAAAGAATCTCCATGTAAATGTAAAAAAAAGTTTCTACAGCGTCCGGATTTGGATTGAAGCTTCTGCACTCGCTGCGATTTTCTTCACGAATCTGCTAGGCGTGAGGGAGAGACAGAACCATCGCACTGCGTTCTTATGCGTGGCGCCCATTTTTAGTTGCGTGCGATTATAAAAAGCGGTTTACTCTCCTCTGGAAACGGGAGCTCTAATCGAATGTTAAAACATGGTTACCCATTTGGTTCAATCGAAAGATTCGCCAGCATCACTCTGACCCGCCGCCAATTTCTTATGGCGAGTGCAGTTCTGGCCGGAGCAGGTCTTACCCGTGAAGCTTCGCCAATTTTTAAAAACATTCGGCCTCCCGCGAGTGGAATCACTTGGGTGCATGACAACGCGATGTCACCCGAGAGGTTTCTTCCTGAGACACTCGGCCCAGGCTGCGCGTTCTTGGACTATGACAATGATGGATGGATGGACATTTATCTCGTGAATAGCGGACCGTCTGCCTTTTACCACCCCAAACAACCCATCCGCAATGCGTTGTACAAGAACAATCGCGACGGCACTTTTACTGACGTAACTGAAAAGGCCGCGGTCCCCGGAGGAACCTTTGGAATGGGAGTCGCCGTCGGCGATTATAATAATGATGGTTTTCCAGATTTGTTCGTGACTGCGTGTGGCCGGACTCTTCTCTATCGAAACAACGGTGACGGAACATTCACTGACGTCACTCGGCAAGCGGGTGTTGAAATATCAGGCTGGACCACGAGTGCGGTTTGGTTCGATTTTTATAATAACGGGCGTCTAGATTTGTTTGTGTGCAGTTTTGTACGATACTTGCCCGAAGACCAACTCTCATGTGGGGGCAATCAGGCAGGCCAAAAATATTATTGCGTTCCGCGTTCTTTTGAGCCCACCAGCAGTTTTCTCTTCCGTAATAACGGCGACGGGACCTTTACAGAGGTTGGTAAAAATTCAGCGATCGGGAAGTCTCTTGGCAAAGCCCTGGGAGTTGTCGCTACCGATATCAATAACGATGGGCGGATGGATTTGTTTGTGGCGAACGACACCGTCCAAAACTTCTTATTCATCAATCGCGGAGAGCACCAATGGGAAGAGGCCAGTGTTAATGCCGAGGTGGGATACGGGGAAAATGGTCAGGCACGTTCCGGCATGGGCGTAGACGCGGCGGACTTTGATAATGATGGCTGGCAGGATCTGTTGGTAGCCAACATTGATCAAGAAATGTTTTCCCTCTATCGCAATCGACGGAATTTGACTTTCGTGGATGTAGGGCGGCAACAACCAATAGCGCAAGCGACGAGACTGCTAAGCGGTTGGGGGCTGCGATTCTTCGACTACGATAATGACGGCGAGGTGGACCTCATCCTTGCCAATGGACATCCCGACGATATGGTCAGCCAACGGTCACAAACTGTGACGTACAGGGAGCCCCTGCTCCTCTTTCATCAAGAAAACGGGCGATTCCGCAACGTGAGTGCGGATGCTGGCCCAATATTTCGGGACGTCTTCTCTGCGCGGGGATTAGCCACCGGTGACTTTAACAATGATGGAAAGCTCGATGTCCTGATCGGGGTTAACGGTGGCGCGCCCCTGCTGCTTCAGAACCAGTCCGGAGTCGGAAATCATTGGTTGGGGGTAAAGCTCCAAGGTATGAAATGCAACCGGGACGCAGTGGGGGCCCGTCTGACCTGGTGGGCTGGGGGAAAGAAACGGACGAGGTTCAAAAACGGAGGAGGCAGTTACTTATCATCACATGATCCTCGCGAGATCCTGGGCTTGGGAGCCGCCACCAAGTTGGATTCGCTTGAGATTCGTTGGCCTGCACCATCGTCCCGCGTTGACCGTTTCACTAACCTCGCGGCAGATTGTTATGTCACCATCGTTGAGGGAAAGGGAATCTCCTAGTCCATACCCGAGTCCCAGCCAAAATCCGGCAGGAATGGCAGGGCCACTTGCCGTCAAACGAGTTTGCCTATTCAGCGCCAATCGCTCTCGCAATCAGATGATAGACCTCCGTCATATCATGCGTTCCGGAAACTTCTTCGCTGTGACGACCGGCTGCCGCTACGCGAACTTGCACGCCCGTGTGTTCGATCGAGTGCTCGTGGGAACAGCACTTAACATTCGTCGAATAGGCAATCGTCATTGGTGACTTGTCAGCCGTAATTAATGTACTCAACAGGCCAGCCGGGTGGTCTGAGTCATTGGCCGTGACAGCCGGAACAATCTGACTTGTGTGTCCGTGGTCCGCGGTGACAATTACCAGCGTATCCGGATTCTCGATCCACGACGGCGATCGCTAGCCGGCATCACATTCGGGGAGGAAAACCAAATGCCCAGCAATCTCGTCAGCAAAGAAACCGTTCTGCAAGCGGCAGGGGAAAGGATATCGCATCGTCGAAACCTCTTTTCGTTAGGTTCGCTGACGCCAAATTCCAGGGTTCTCGGGTATCGCAGATCACCCTTCCATTCCAAACTCAAATTGCCGGAGTTAAAAAGACCGCTTCATTTCGTGGCCTGACTTGAAGGACCTCGATAGCGTTGGAAAGCGTAGGAGTATCCACGCTCTGGAGGTACTCTATCTGCGATTTGTCAGAATCAACTTCAGTTGTCATCGCTGCTCATCTCCTAATCAGAATCGCCTCGCTGCATCAATTGCTCGCTGTGGGCCATCGTTCCACCACAACCTTGGTTTCGGTGTAGAACTCGATGGCGTGCCGGCCTTGGGCATGTAAATCTCCGAAGAAGCTTTCCTTCCATCCACTGAATGGAAAAGGTGCCATGGGAGCGGCCACGCCAATGTTAACTCCTATATTCCCGGCCTCGGCTTGATAACGGAATTGCCGCGCCGCAGCGCCACTCTGCGTAAATATGGACGCCATGTTGCCGAAGGCAGAACTGTTCACCTGTTCGATCGCTTCACGGATGCTCCTCGCACGGAACAAACTGAGCACCGGGCCGAAGAATTCCGTGCGCACCGCCTCAGCCATCGGACTCCCTCCCAGGAGAACGGTGGGAGAAACAAAGTGACCATCCTCGTATCCCTGCACCTTCTTCCCCCGGCCGTCCACGAGGAGTTCTGCGCCTGCTGCGACCCCTTGTTCAATCAGACTCTCAATCCTCGCTTTGCTCTGGTCACTAATAACCGGCCCCATCAGCACACCATCGTCGAGTCCATATCCGACAGGCCGGGAGCTAGCAGCATCCGCTAGAGCTTCCGAAAACACAGGGAAGGCGTCCCCGACCGCGATTGCGACTGACGCCGCGAGGCAGCGCTGGCCGGCACACCCAAAGGCGCTCTCAGCGACGATTTTGCTGGTCAACTCAAAATCCGCGTCGGGCATGATAACCACCGCGTTCTTGGCTCCGCCATTGGACTGAGCCCTTTTTCCGGAGGCTGCAGCGCGACTGTAGACATATTTTGCGACGGGTGTTGACCCAACGAAAGATACTGCACGAATTCCGGGGTGGTCCAGCAGAGCATCGACAACTTGCTTGTCACCATGAATGAGTTGGGCGACTCCTTTCGGCAATCCAGTCTCGTGCAACAGCTCAAATAGACGCGAGCTCGTCATTGGAACTCTTTCGCTCGGTTTCAAGACAAAGCAGTTGCCACAAGCGATGGCGTAGGGCAGGAACCACAGTGGGATCATGCCGGGAAAGTTAAACGGAGTTATAGCAGCTACCACACCCAGTGGTTGGCGAAACAAATGCTCGTCGATGTCGCCAGCGATGTCCTCATTGTTGTATCCCTGGATGAGAGATGGTGTGCCACAGGCTTCGGCTATGCTCTCGAGCCCTCGCTCCAATTCCGCTCGGGACTCAGAGTAAGTCTTTCCACACTCCTTGGTAATCGTCCGAGCAAGGTCATCGATGTTCTGCTCTAGCAAATTGCGCAGTTTGAAGAGGTATCCAACCCGATTCGTTACCGGGACACGCCTCCACTCCTTAAAGGCTCGGGATGCTATCTGCACTGCGGAATCCACCTCCGAAAGAAGAGATAGCGGAACACGTGAAATAGCATGATTTGTAGCGGGATCGATCACATCTCGATAGCTGGTCGTCTCCGAAAGGATGAAGCGGCCCTCAATATAGTTCTCCAAACGCTGAATCTTCATGTTCAATTTCCCTTTCGATATAAATGTAACATTCTACATTTAGAGTTTAAATGCTGAATGAAGCGCAGCAACCAAAAGACTTTTCAGGATGCGGTACTGTTCTCCCACGATGAGGAGAATTCCCCACGCGTGGGTGACAATCAATGGCAAAGTAGCGGATTTTACGTACGCAGGCTGTTCTGCGGGCACCGAAATTTGGTCATGCGCCCACGCAAGGGGCTCCGGATTACATGGGCGTGTGCATAAACCGTAAGACGGTACTGCGGGCTGCGCTAAAAAGTAGGCAGTATGGGCCGGTAGCAAGTATCTACACGGCGGGAGGCTTAATGGTTGAAGCGGGTGCGTTGGGAGATGATTTCAGAATTATCGACTCAAGCGACTCAACCGCTCGGCGTTCCCGGCCGCGGCGTAAACAGATTGGGCGCCGCGCCGCACCCCGACTATTATGACGGTCGAATCCGCGACCTCGCCAAGCAGCTCACAGACGAATTCCGCACGGAAAACGCCACCACTAGGCTGAGCGATTATTGGGAGAACTCTCCCGTGGCACAGAAACCCATGATGTCCTTACGCGACATCGACGAGGCGGGACGATTCATTCCCGCGCGGCCGTTCGGCAAACACAGAATCAAGGGGGCCGATGAGAAAACACTGATCGCTGAGGCGCTGCGCATCGTAAGACGGCAACGGAGCCGGGTTGGCGAACTTGATCGAAGGGGAATGAGGGCCAGTAGTCGGAACCGATATGACTACCTAGCAAGTACCCCACCCCCGATCCCCACAACTGAGAAGAAGAGCTCATACGCGCGCAAAACAGGATCCGCGACCATTCAGAGGTATGCTCGCGTGCCGGTTGCAAGTGGTTGCAAACTCTAAAATGTCATTTTGGAGAAATCGCTGAAACCCGCATGAATATTGGCTCCTCAGGTAGGACTCGAACCTACAACCATCCGGTTAACAGCCTCGTGGGGTGCAGCACATTCAACAACATTGCGGCGCGGATGACAACCCACGAATATGCATAAATACTGGAGATTCACAACATCGTGACCCTTATTTGACCCATGTTTGCTCCGATTCGAACCTACGTTTATTTTTCGAAGCGAATTGTGGAAACTTCGAGAACCCCTCAGCTATGTTGTCCGGAATTGACCTGCTTCAGATGACCAAGTTGTCTGCAGTCGTCACCATAGAAGCCGACGAAGCCAGCGCCATTAGTCGTTTAGTGCCGCGCCGGGATCGAAAGCGGGGCTTAGCCATGTCATACAGGTTTTGCCAGTCCATTCAAGCGTGACGCGTGCCCGCACTGGCAGGGTCTACATCCCACGCTTTCGCATGACGGTAAGTATTTGGCTCTGCCGTTGAACGACAGCTACGGGACGAACATCTGGCTTCTCTCTACCACTGACGGAAGGCTACGCCAACTGACCGACTTCGATCAGCGGCGGACGTTCATCGCGCGTCGCGTGTCGTGGACGTCGGATGACCGCTACATCTTTGCGGCAGTCGCAGAAGGCCAGGCGGATGTTGTGCTGTTGGATGGACTGCTGGGTGAGTGAGTCTTAAACTTCCGCACCTATTTAATCTCTTTCTGCTTGCGTTGGAATTGCCTTGAAGGCTTTTCCGGCTAGAAGTTGCTGCTG
>JBBSFW010000053.1:0-26981 GCA_038254805.1 Terriglobales bacterium | reverse complement strand
AGTTCTCAAGAGACGCTCGTAATGGTTCTCCAGCTTGGAGAGACGGGCCGTGTCCCTGTTTATTTTTCGATCCGGACGCCGTCTATGTACACGCGAGTGCCATAACCGCGAAGGCCCCCGTGCTTTCCTAAGACCGTGATATTGACTTGGTGGGAGCCTGGACCCGAGAAACTCTTGCTGTAGATGCCGACCCCGAAGATGTCATCCGCAGAATAGGTGTCGACGGTTGCGTCCTTGTGGTTATCAATGCTGATTTCGGCTTCTCCACACTCCGCGCACATACGCGTGAACCAGATGAATTTCGAGCCCTTCGCCGTGAATGCAACGCTTGTACCTTTCTCGTCGGAGCTGGTGAGGGTTCCAGAGTAAGCAGGTTGCAGATTGGTCTCGCGTTTCCAGTTTCCTGAAAACGACAACCCAGCTCCCGAAGCATCGTCGATAATCGCAGCCGAATGCGTTTTCGGACCGGTTGCAATTGCGGCCACGTCATGCGATTTGAGACCTCCTCCATTGATTGTTCTAACGGAATAGCGGGCGGCGAGATCGGCCCCTACCGAGTGGTCAAAGTAATAGGTTCCCTTGGCCACCTTGTCCACGACTACGCCGTTGCGAACGACCTCGTAATACGAGACCCAATGCCGATCGTGAGCTGGATTCCATTTGAGTTCGATACCCGGATATCCCATGCTGCTGGCCGCGTGTTTCTGTATGTGACCGGGAGCGGAGGGCGGCGTCCGGTAGAGTCTGCTCCCCGGATGATACGGCAGGTTTAAATAGATCAGTTCCCCGGAAACCATCTTGTTGAGGCGAACACCGGACTCCATCAGGTCGGCGCCTGTCCGA
Organism: Terriglobales bacterium; assembly: GCA_038254805.1. Lineage (GTDB taxonomy): Bacteria > Acidobacteriota > Terriglobia > Terriglobales > Acidobacteriaceae > Gp1-AA145. The sequence continues at coordinate 26,138 of JBBSFW010000053.1, read as the reverse complement.
GACTCACTCTGACCCGACTCTTCGAACGAGACCAGGTACCTCTCCGAAGGGTTGAGTCCTTTAATTCGAATGGTGACAGGTCCCGGAGCGAGATGCTTGGGGATGACAATCCCGCGAGATCCATCCCGACTGAGCCGTTCAAAGTACATCGTCGGATCGTCTCCATCGATGTATGGGCGGTAGACATGGACCCAGCGTCCCACCACCCCTTGGCTCTCGAGATAGTGATAGATATCGATCAGCTGACGAATTCCTTCTAGCTTCGATGGATCCCAAGTGTCGCCGGTCATATCGAAGTTAATGGTGAGCAGGCCGCGCCAACTGGCTTTGTCATATTGATCGGGCTGCCAATTATCTGGGATGTCGCTCGATTTGTCGGGTGGCAGCAAAAGGGATGCCCAGTAATTGCGAAGAACACCAACTGCACCATCACTGAAGGAAAGGCTGGAAGCATAGCGAGCGTAGTCGTAACCTACATTGTTGCCTCCTCCATTCACACCTTGAAAAGCGTCATCGGGATAGCGATCGAGGAAATTTCGCAGAATCTGGCGGAAGCCCCGATCTTGGCCAAGAAGCGGTGTATCATCGCTACCATGCGGAACGGTTGGTACGCTGTCATTGCGCCACTCGAAAGGCCCAAAGCGCTGGGCAAATTCGTCCAGCTGTTCCTCTAGATGGGTGACTACGTCAGGATTCGACATATCAAGCGTGTCGTTGAAAACCCAATCTGGATGCTCCCGCGCGACCTTGGAATGACGATCTACTGTATAAATGAAGGAGTAGATCAGTTGTCCCATGCCCCGTTTCCCGAGGTATGCTCCCATCGTCTTGAAGTCGGGGCCGCTCCAATCGCCTGCGTGGTCCCACCATCCCCAATCGCGGTGGTAGACATCGGCGCCAACTTCGCTCATCAAGTCCGTCACACGAAATACCTTGCGAAAGGCTGAATCCCGATCGCCATTGCCGCCAACCCAGGTATGCCCCGCGTCCTCCCATGGTGTCCCTTTCCACCACCAGCCGAGCATACGAATGGCCGGGAACCAACTAGCCCGTGTGTAGTCCCACAGATACTGATATTGCCAGTCCAGACATTCGTTGCCGGCACTATCCAAATCATTCTGGAACAATCCAGTGAACGCCTTGGGGGTAGTGATCGAACCGCCAGAGGCGATGGTTTGACGATACCCTGCGACCTTCAGGTGGATGGCCACTGATTGGTCTTGAGCGGGAATAAAACTCGCAGCCCACCGTCCAAAGTAGTCGAAACCAAGAAACAGCCCTTGCTTAGACACACGGTCGTAGAGTGCGAACCACGGCGCATAGCTGCTACTCCCCATCTTGAATCCAAACTTCGATGCCGCTGCACCCGGGAAGGGATCATAAGAGTCGAAGTTACGAGTCTTACCCGCTTGGAATGTTTCGGTCTTCAATACCCAGGATCCGAGTTGATTCTCCCCACCGGTCATCCAATAAAAGTCGAGAGAATTAAAGCGGCCAAGGTCGGCGGTGGCGCTTAAAAAGCGAGGATCCTCGATAGTGAGATCGTGAGAGCCTACGTTCTTGAAGGTCACCCCCTCTCGAATGATGGAAGATCCTGGATACGTCAAGTAAGACTTGGTCACTTGAAGATCGCCTCGTCGGAGTGTAAGGTCGAATTCAACCGACCCGTCCTTCTGCCGATCACTCCTGTCGGATACGAGTGTCCAACCCCCGGCGACGCCGGTTACCTCTTTTCCGTCGACGACCACTGCCAGTTCGTCTGCTTTCCGGCCTCCTAGCAACTCCCGGCCATTGCTACGATCGGTCCAGCTTTGCGTGAAAAGGCTTCCATCTTCGAGGACGATGAGCCTTTGAACCTTGTCCGTCTCGAGCATCCACGAGCGCTGTTGGTGCGGTTCCGACCCTTCTTGGAGCAGCATAGTGGGGGCAAGGAATAGCAGCGCCAATGCGAAGGTCGTCATGCGAGTGAATCTCCCGGATAGAAATCGAACTATCATAGGCCATCGTCCAAAGGCAAGGCTTCCTGTCGTGGCCCAGCGTGCGCCACTTCTGTAGGCGAAGCAGGTCGCGGCAATTCGGATAACCGTTCAGGCAACGTTCTTTCAGGTTGTACGTTCCTAGTGTCCAGAGCGAGGATTTGCCAAGCCGACTTGGGGGCCACGATGAGGGCAGCGATATGCCTTGGCTCCAAGGCGGCGCATAGCCTCCGTTTATACTCGATCTTGATGGCGGCAGCGAAAATTATCGTGTTGAACTCACATCGAGTCGGCTAAACCTTCCCCGCATCCAGGATCCGCTGGTTGGTCTTTTTGATCCACTCCGGATTCTCAGTCCACATCGACTCGTGGGGGCCGATATAGGTGGATAACATGACGCCCCAGTAGCCCTCCTCCATGGCTGTGTCGACAACCAAGTCGAAGATGCGGCGACCGGCCGCGGAATCTTCGAAGCGGGAGTTTCGCGGCGGATAAAAGATGTAACCCTCGTCGACCACAGCCGGCAAGCCACGATGCCGCGCGTACTTGCCCCATGTGCGAAGATGCCCTTCGATCAGGCTTCTCATCATGGAAGCAGACTCACCATAGTGCTCATACATCCACGAGTCATAACGGTCCGGGTCATTAATGTTGGCGAAAAACCACATAAGTGGCCACCAGATTCGCCGCACCCGGCTCGCCTGGACCGTGAAATCAGACCAGCTCACGGTCGGCTTCTCGCCAATGATCGATCGCAGCAATGGGTTGTCCTTGGGGTCAGGTGGAACCTGGTTGCCCAGCCATGTGTTGGTGAGTTCGTGAAGCGTTCCTTGCACGCCAAGAGTGTAGATGTGGTGATCGGCCACCTGCATGTTGTCGGGAAGACAGAAATAGCCCGGGAACTGCTTCGTGAAGGGCGTGGGACCTCCGTAATCGGCGGTAAAAAGGATGTCAGGATGAGCCTGCTGCAACCGCGTCAGTTGCTTTTCGATCAGACCTTTTTGGATCATCAGGTCGGGCGGAAACTCACTGGCATCCACCTCGTTATGAATCTCCACGAACGCAATCTGAGTGTGTAAGCCGCGCTTCTTCAGCTCTTTGATGAGCGCGTCGTGCATCGTTGCGAGGCGTTCGAAGCGCTGCGCGAGCGGGGTCGAGAACACGTCTTCCCGCAATTTCGGATCGGCCAGATGCGTTGTGCTGTCTTGGTATTCCCAACTGGTGGCAATCACATAGACGTTATACTTCTTCGCCATTTCGAACATCTTGATGACCCGATCCAGGGCGTCGTACCGCAATCCTCCCTTGCCAAAAACGCCACGCAGATTGCTGCTGTAACGGGGAATCCATTGCACAAGATCAATAGGGCCGCGTGGCCGTGCCTGCTGGTCGAAAGCCCAGTTCAGCGCGACGTCGGCACGGATGCAGTTGTAATTGCGCTCCACGTGCTCCGCGAAAACCCGATCCAGATCGTTGTAAGGTTCGCCCGGCGCGCAAGCGATCAACCAATGCCACAGCCATGCGGATATGCTCAGTTTTCGGGGCAAGTGTTCAGGAATCCGCACTGGCTTGGCCGCCCCGGTTGAAGAAGAGAAGGAGTCGTCCGCCATCGCCGCAGGCAGGCTTGCCGCGGCTGCAAGTCCCGCTGCCCCTGGGCCGATTCCTTTCAGGAATTCGCGGCGACGCATTCCGGTTTCGGCAAACGTGCGATATTTCGTGTGATCGTACATGACTCTCCTCCTTAGAAGTACCGTCAAGTTAGATTTCGAGCGAAAGTTGACGCCTGGTTGGTCAGGACCTAAGCCGTACAATTGACAGCCGGACAACACAGGCTTTTGAGCCGAAAGGGGTGCGCAAGGCCCCGCCACGATCGGGCCGATCGAACTGCTGAGCAATTCCCGTTGCCATTTCGAGCCGTAGCTTGTTCCGACCACTTCACTATCCGGTCGTTCAGGAATCCCGACCGCTCTACCCAGCGCACTCCTTATCTGCGAATTTCAGGTCCGAAGAAAGAACTTTCACGAAGGCTGAGCATCCGCTGAAACTCGTCTGAAAAAACTTCCAAGCCACGTCGTATACCAACCCGGTATAAGGCATTTTGGTACGTGCACATGGAAACTGGTTAAATGGTTGTCAACCTTACTTCACGAACCGACTGTCCATGACCTAGCGATTTCCTCCAAAGAACGATCTTTAGTCTCAGGAAGGAATTTGAATGCCCAAAAGAGGGAAAAAACACAAACAACCGCGTAGAACCAAAACAAGCCGGATACTGTCCCTAACACTTTCTGCGAGGCCGCCACTATTGTGGGGAATGCGAATGGACTTGTGAAGCCGGCAACCCACAAGCACGTCGTGGTGATGCTGACGGCCCGTGCCCGAATTCTTGTTGGATAGAGCTCAGACATCATCAGCCACGGAAGAGGGCCAAAACCCATAGCGTGAGGTGCCGCGCAGATAAAAATAGCGACGATGGACAATGGACCTTTGACATGAAACTGAAAGAGCCATCCTGCACTGACTAAACAAATAATCATTGAAGCCGATGCTGCAAGCCACATGGGCCTCCTTCCAAAGCGGTCAACCAACATACTGGAGAGGGCAGTCAAAATTACCATGCCGACCCAAACAACTACATCCGCACCGATGGCTGCACTGGCCTCCGGGTATCCAGATTGCTGGAAGAGTATGGGTAGGTAGTAGCCAATGCCAGTCCATCCGGTCCAATTGTTCAAGAGCGCCAGGACAATCCCGACGAACAATGCCATCCGCATCCCGGGCTGAAAGAGCTCGCCAAGTGTTCCTGTCTCCTCAGCGAGGGAATCGTTTATCTCTTCCATCTCCTTTGCAGCCTGCTCTTCGCCATCAATTCTGGAGAGGACTTGGAGTGCTTCCGCATAACGCCCATTGCTCGCCAGCCACCTTGGTGGTTGGGGAAGTCTGACCAGCAAAACCATGAAACAAGCAAGGGGAATCAAAACAGAAGCAAACATCAACCGCCAGCTCAGAGCAGGGGTTACATACTTAGCCAGGAAATATGCCACAATCGTCGCGGCGAGAGCTCCAATAGTGATCGTGAGCTGGTACATAAACCCAAGTCGTCCTCGCCACCGTTTTGGTGCGACTTCGGCGATATACATCGGCGCAGCTAGGGATGAAAGTCCAACTCCAACCCCACCTCCTATGCGGAACACGTTGAACGTTGCGATGCTAGTCGCCAGTGCAGTTCCCACGGAGCCTGCTGCGAAAAGGCATCCCGCAACTATCAAGGTGGTTTTCCTGCCGCTTCTGTCGCATAACCAAGCACCCAAAGATGGACCGGCGATGCACCCAAGAATCGCGCTGCTGACGGCGAAACCCAACTGGCTTGGAGAAAGTGAGAATTGGTCCTTGAGGAAGATCTGTGCACCTGAAATGATTACCAAATCGTAACCGAATAGTAGGCCACTCATGGCTGCCACGCACGAGATGAAGATTGCGTAACGGGTATTTGCGCGGGACGCTGAACTCACCAGCGCTTCCGAGTTGGTCACAGAGATCCTCACAATCCCGAGCTATCTTGTTTACAGCTAAGGCCGCGAATCGTCAAGGCAGGCCGAAGTTCGGCTTGGCCCTACTGTTATTCTCGGGGCTGAGGAAAACATCAAAAAGTTCTTGACAGCTCAATATCGCTAATGATAGGTAACTGGTCGGACCAAATTCCAGATTGGGGCGGAACTTGTCATTGCGTCGGCGTCCGGCTAACGTTTTAGCGTTCGCGTCTCTGAAGCGTCTTACCTAAAAGTCATTGTGCGCAGGGGGGGCAAGAAAAAGGTCGGTCAGGTTTGTCAAAGCTGGCTTTTCCAATCCGTGCGCTAGCTCCTTGGGATATTTCGGAGACGGGTGATGACCGACCAGGAACCAATGAATTCCACGCGACAGAAGGCTGGAACTCATCGAGGCTATTAATTCGCTAAAACCATGTTCGCCGGACTGCCAACTGGTCGCGTCGGATATTCGGAGTTGAGAGTCATGGAGGATAAATGCAATCGCAGAGCTTTCATCACATGGTGCGGTTCGGGCTTTGGCCACGTTTACCTTTGACCCAGGTCGGATTCACCTTCCTACTGTTTTTAGGGTGGGGCTGGCTGGGAGTTCCTCAAATTCGCGCCCAAGTCACCACAGCAACCCTTCTCGGCACGGTTTCCGACCCTACGGGTGCAGCAGTCCCAGGGGCGACGGTGACCGCCACAAATGAAAGCACGGGTCGAACGTCCACAGTCACCACAGGCGCAGATGGCAGCTACCTCCTTCCGTTGCTACCCATCACCGGAGCTTATACGGTGGAGGTTGAAGCCCAAAACTTTCAAAAGCCCGTACAGAAGGGGATTGTTCTGCGCTTGAACGAGAACGTGCGAGTGGATTTCTTCCTGAAACTGGGCTCGGTCACCGAGACGGTGGAAGTAACTGGATTGCCGCCGCAAGTTGATACCCGCAGTTCGAGTCTGGGCGAAGTCATTGAAAACCGACGGGTCACTGAACTTCCTCTGAACGGGCGGAACCCCATTCAACTCGCCAGTCTTGTGGCGGGGGTCACGACTATCTCCGCGCCGACAGTTTACACTCTCAGGGGGGGTAATCAGGTATCAGTGAACGGCGCCCGGACGAATGGGAATGACTTCCTGCTGGACGGCGCACATTACGAGGGAGCCTACTTCAACAACGGCCCCAATTATCCCGCACCCGATGCGTTGCAAGAGTTCAAACTTATCACCAACACTTTTAGCGCCGAATTTGGGCGCAATGCGGGGTCGGTATTTAATGCTGTGCCGAAATCGGGTACCAATGGGATCCACGCAGGCGGGTGGGAGTTTTTGCGAAACGACGCACTGAATGCGAAGAATTACTTCCTCAATGCGCCGGGCGCGAAGAAGGCCACGTTGAGACAGAATCAATTTGGTTTCACCGTCGGCGGTCCTGCCATCAAGAACAAATGGTTTTGGTTTGGCTCCTACCAAGGACTGCGGATTCGGCAGGAGACCCTGCGTACGACTACTCCTCCCACTGCGGCAGAACGGGCGGGTTTCTTCACAAGGCCTCTCAATGATCCTGACACTGGGTTGCCCATTGCGCCGGATGGCCAAGGCCGATATTTCATCGACCCCAGCCGGTTCGAGCCCATCACTGTAAATGCGATGAATCAAGTGGTGCCTTTGCCTGGCCCCGACGGGACTTTAACCCAGTTGGGGTCAACACCCTCCGACAACAAGCAGTTTTTGATCCGCTCCGACGTGAACATTAAGTCCAGCAACGTGCTGAATGCCACTTTCTTCCAGGATAGAACTAACCGTGAAGATCCCTTTTTTACTTCGAACCTTCTTGGCTGGTCCGGCCTCACTGCCCCGAACGTAAGCTGGGTCGCCACACTGACCGACACGCAGACGTTCAGGCCGACCCTCCTGAATCAATTCCGTATCTCCTACCATCGGATGAAGGACTTTTTCAATGCAACGGATAAACAAATACCGCTCAATGAGCGGGGCTCCATTAGTTACAGACCTGACGCGTTAAACAATCCGGAAAACCCGTCGTTCAACGTGGCAGGGCGGTTCAGCCTCAGCACGATTGGGCTTTTCGACCTTTACGAAGACACTCGCAGTCAGCAGATTGCGGACACCGTGACATGGATCCACGGCAAACACAGCTTCAAAACCGGCGTGGAGGTTAACAGGGTTTCTGCGCTGATCCACGCCTGGTTCTTGAATGAAGGAAACTACACTTTCAACGGTCAAATCACAGGGGACTCGGTAGCCGACTTTCTGGTTGGACGACCGGCGCAATATCAGCGCCAGACCTTCGCAGGCGACGACGTGTTCGCCTGGGAATTTGCCGGTTTCTTCCAGGACGATTGGAGAATCTCGCGGCGACTGACGTTGAATCTCGGGCTGCGTTATTTTGTTCAAACACCTTACGTGGTTAATTGCTGTCCTCTCAAGGACTCGGGTGGAGCTTTCCGGCCGGGCCAACAATCCACGCGCTATAAGACGGCGCCGGCGGGTCTGGTTTACCCAGGGGACGCCGGGATTCCGCGGGGGACTTATCCCACGGATACCAACAACTGGGAACCGCGTATTGGTCTTGCTTGGGACCCTCTAGGAGACGGCAAGACCTCGGTGCGGGTATCATACGGCGTCTTTCACGACTTGGTTGTCCCGGATACGGTTGCGCAGGGTTTATCCAATCAGCCTTTCACCTATCGGGAAATCTTCAATGCGCCTCCCGGTGGGGTGCGCGACACCTATCAAGGGTTTCCCAATCCGTGGCCTTACACCGCCTATAAGGATCCAAACCCGGCGTTTGTCCTCCCGGTGTTCGTATCATCGACGGATGCGCATTTCCACAACCCGGCAGTTCAAGGGTGGGCGTTCGACATTCAGCGTCAACTAATCGAGAACTTTATGGTGGAGGCCGCATACACTGGGAAACTAGGTAGGGGTCTGGAAGAGACGGTGCAGGGCAATCCAGCGGTCTACATACCCGGCACGGATCCGGCGACAGGACAGCCGTTTTCGACGCTCGCCAATGTGGACGCTCGTCGAGTCTATGCTCCGACTTTCGCCTTTATTAGGGATAGTCGGGCCATCGGCGAGTTATCTTTTCACTCGTTGCAACTCACCACGAGATATCGCACTCGGCACGACCTATCGTTCTCCACCGCGTATACCTGGTCCAAAGCGCTGGATACGGTCTCCACATTTAGTGTCGGTGGCGCATTTCCCCAAGATCCATTCTGTCCAGTGAAGTGTAACAAAGGCCCTTCAGATTTTGATTTACGCCATGTTTTTGCCGCATCTTGGGTTTACGACGTCCCCACGCCGTTCAGGGGTCAAACGGGGTTTGGAGGTGCACTCGCCAGACATGTCCTGGGTGGCTGGGAGATTTCAGGGATTACGCGCCTGACCAGCGGCTCTCACTTTTCGTGCGCGAGTGGAGTCAACAACTCGCTTAGTGGGGACTTCGGAGACCGGTGCGATGTGGCCGGCGACTGGCAGGCGATTTCAAACAGTCGCCCTCGCAGTGAGCGAATATTGAAGTGGTTCAACACTGACGCCTTCACGGTTAATGCCCTGGGGCGCTATGGGAACTCGGAGAAAAATCTACTGAGTGGGCCTGCTCAACTGAACACTGATCTTGCGCTGATGAAGAACTTCCTCATCAGTGAGCGCTACGGCCGGCTGCAATTCCGGACGGAATTCTTTAACGCGTTCAATCAGGTCCGGCTGGGCAATCCCGATGCCAACCTCTCCTCACCCACTTTCGGCCGAATTTTCAGCGCGGCGGATCCGCGGCTCATTCAAGTTGGCCTGAAGTACACCTTCTAACCTGTCAATGAGTAAAAATGAGTAAAAATGGCTCGGATGGCATTTCGTCCGGGCCCTGATGGCATTTCGTCCGGGCCCTGTTTGCTTTATCGATCTGGGTCACCCACTTTTTGCGGCGGCCCGTTCAGTTTCATTTCGCATATTCCAGGATTTGCGCGCGCATGCCGGCCAAACCACCCAAAAGGCATCAGGAGAGAAGTTTGCCGGGCGGGGTTTTTCTCAATGCTTGCATGGTTATTCTAATCGACAGGGAGGGCTGAGCGATGGAACGGCCGAGCGAGCGGATTAGGCGCAGGGAGTTTCTTACCCTGGGAGGAGTGAGTCTGGCGGGCTTGGCCTCCGACAAGGTGTGGGCCGCAGAGAAGAAAACCGCCGCTACGACACAAGCAATTGCAGAAGGCACGGTCGTGATTCAAGCGCTGAACGGGACTTGGCAACTTGCCACGGACCCGCAGAATGTCGGACAGGAACAGAAATGGTTCAATGCCGGCCCGGTCGTAGGTGCGCAGGTTTGCCAGGTTCCCGACATCCTGGAGCGGACATTCCCGGGATACGACGGTGTCGTCTGGTATTGGAAAGAGTTTGAGACGGAGGTGGCGCGTCAAAACGAACGCCTGTTGCTGAAGTTCCACGCGGCCGACTATCTGGCGGACGTATGGGTTAACGGCACGCACGTGGGCTCCCACGAGGGAGGAGAAACGCCTTTTTCGCTGGCTGTGACCAGGGAGGTGAGGGGCCGGCGAGAGAACCGGCTGGTGGTACGGGTTCTGAACCCGAGCAACGAACCCATCGATGGCCTCACCCTGGATGTAACCCCGCACGGAATCAAGAACATACCAATGTCCGTCGGCAATTTCTGGAATCCCGGGGGCTTATGGCAGCCGGTTGAGCTGCTCCGCGTACCGTTGATCCGGGTAGCTCAGATTTTTGCTGATGCGAGCCTGTCCGATGAAAAAATCGTCATCGAGGTTTCCGTGGCCAACGACACAGGCGCCACAGAGCGAGTGACACTACACTGCGAGGTGACGCCAGCTTCCGGGGGACCTGCGATGGTGGCTCGGGTGCAAAGGATAGAGGCTCCAGCTGGCGTCACAATTCAGCACGTGGAGCTCGCGGTTCCAAAACCACGACCCTGGAGCCCGGACGATCCGTACCTCTACCGACTGACCGTGCGCCTTGAAAGTCGGGCAGGATCTCACGCCGAATCCGTGCGCTGCGGTTTCCGGGAGTTTGTGTTCCGCGACGGTTATTTCCGTTTGAACGGCAAACGGATTTTCTTAAGGAGCACGCACGGCGTGGGCCACTACCCGATCGGCCAGCACGCGGCCGACCTTCCAGAACTGCTGAGACGCGAATTGATCTACGCGAAGGGAATGGGGTTCAACACCGTCCGCTGGCTGGGCAGGACCATGTTTCCTTCGCAGCTCGACTTCTGCGACGAACTGGGATTGATGGTCTACCAGGAGAGTTATGCTTCCTGGCGGTGGAAGGATTCTGCCGAGATGAAGGAGCGTTTCGATCATCCGACTCGAGAGATGATCTTGCGCGACCGTAATCATCCGGCTCTCGTCATCTGGGGTTTGCTTAACGAGACCCGGGATGGGGCAATATTTCGCCATGCGTGCGATATGCTGCCCTTGGTCCGTTCGCTGGATCCGAGTCGAATGGTCCTTCTGGGCAGTGGGCGTTGGGACGGACAATGGTCCATCGGTTCACTCTCGAATCCGCACACTTCGGAGTGGGAGTATGCGCTCGGTGAAGAGGCTCCCGGCGCGTCTTCAATGGCTGGCAAGGAAATCATCGGAGGCTACGTGGAAGGCTCCGGCGATGCCCATATGTACGTGCCCCGGCCCTGGCGAAAAGAGGACTTTGAGTTCTTCCGCACGGTAGGGGCTAAGAGCAAGAATGTTTTCCTCTCCGAGCATGGCAACGGAAGTCAGATCGATCCTGTGCGAATCACCCGCTTATTCGAGCAACACGGCGCGCGTCCTGACATGGATGACGCGAAGCTGTATCGTGCCACGCTCGATCAGCTCGAAGTGGAGTGGAAACGCTGGGGACTCGACCAGGTTTTCACAACACCTTCCGAGATGGTGCTTCAGGGTCAAAAAATCCATTCAGAGCAGCGGCTGATAGCCCTCAACGCCATTCGCTCCAATCCGAAGCTCTGCGGCTACAGCATGACGGGCATCTGCGACCAAGGGGTTGAGGGTGAAGGGACCATGACCACCTTCCGGGAGCTTAAAATGGGCGCGGTCGATGCCATCACCGATGGTTTTGCGCCCGTTCGTTGGTGTCTGTTTGTGGAACCGGTCCACCTGTATCGGGGAGCCACGGTGCATGTTGAAGCCGTTTTGGCCAATGAGGATGTCCTGAAGCCGGGTGATTATCCCGTAAGGCTGAGGATCGTCGGGCCGTCGGGCGTGGCCTGCGATAAGGCTGCGACGCTGAACATCCCCAATCCGAACAGTTCACGGGAGCCGCCCATGGTGTTTCCAGTTTTCAAGGAAGATGTAAGGCTCGAGGGTCCTGCGGGGAATTACGAAATTGGTGTCTTCTTTGAGCGCGGTGCAGCGCCGCTGGGGCGGCAAACTGTAATTGTCGGGGATGCGACCTTGCAACCTACGCCCGCGGCGCCGGTAACCGTGTGGGACGACTCCCCGGAACTATCAAGCTGGCTGGTGGGCCGCGGTGGCGTGGTCACCAAGTTTGAACCGGCGCAAACCCCGGATAAGCGCGAGATCGTCTTGATCGGCGGCCGATCTGGCTCTCAGTTCCTCGGCGATGCAGCGGCTTACCGGGCGCTGATGGAGCGGGTGGCGCGGGGGAGCGTAGCCGTATTCCTGGCGCCCGAGGCGCTGGGCACCCATGAGGATCCGTTGGCCTATCTGCCGGTTGCGCAGAAAGGGAAACTTGAGGACTCTGCCGGATACTTTTGGGGGCGTGATGACATCGTCAGGCCCCACCCCATTTTTGCCGGCCTGCCTTCCCGGTGTGTCATGGACCTGACCTTCTATCGGGATGTTGTCCCCTACAAGTCTTTTACCGGGATGGATCAGCATGGTGAGGTCGTGGTTCCTTGCTTCGCGCTTGGGCACCCAGGTACCCAAGGTTATTGGTCGGCAGCAAACATGGTGAGCTATCCGTTTGGCGAGGGCAAGGTTATCGTCTCAACGCTTCGGCTGCTTGAAAACATAGGAAGTCATCCTGCGGCGGACAGAATCATACTGAACCTACTGACCCATGCATCCGGGGATACCGGCAAGCCCTTGGCGGCATTGCCCGCTGACTTCACGGCTCGATTGGATCCGTGACCCAATGGGGGACCGCGGTGAGAACTTATCAGGCGGCTTTTTGAAAATGCAAATATAGTGACAACTCTGGCTGTGCGCTCCGCCACGGAAAATGGTGCCACGATAATTTGCAAGGCTCAGAAGTTCCCTGCAAGGGCCTGGCACGGGGGCAAGAGATCTTGGACGCGGGCAGAGAGCTTGTGATTCATCGGTGGGGGAGGCCTCGGCCTATTGAGGCGGTTATTCTGCTATCGCCGGGGTGCTGAATTGATTGCGGGATACCTATGTATGACTGAGTGATAATTCGTTTTTCGGTGCGTTCCTCGGGTAGATACTCGACGGATTCGACTCTGGACAAAGGAGCGCAATAAGCTATGACAAAGAGGGCAAACAGGATTCAGCGCAGGGAATTCCTTAAAGCCGGCGGAGCGAGCTTGGTCGGGATGACATCCAAGCAACTATGGTCTCAGGCCAAGGGTGGTTGCGCGCTGCCGCTGGAGGTGACCCCCAGCGCACCGCTCAGCTGGGAAGACCAGATGAAGCTGCGGCGGCTGCAGCCCGTCCGAACTGTTGTAGATGGGGTGCCGGTGCATGGTTTCGGAGACACATTCATCTACGGAGTGAGTCCGGACCTGGCGAAGGGGAGCTCCCTCCAAGAAGGTACCAACCCGCCGGCGCGAAAGATTCATCCCAAGAAATCCTGGGAGATCAGCAGCAATAATATGGGGGCGACCTCGCCTCGCGTGCCCCGCACGGAGTTGAATGACTACCAGCCGTACCTGGGAATTGGTCTGATCGACGGCGATCTGGGCACTTTTTGGATGAGTCGCGGTCAGAACCAGCCGGACGTTGAGCCCGTCTGGGTACGGATTGACCTGCCCGTAGAGAGTCGGGTGAAGGCCGTCGTCCTCGTACCGAGGCCTGATAACCAGGGCATGTCTGAGGATTTCACGATCCAGGTGAGCCGCGATGCCTGGCACTGGGAAACGGTACATGAGAACCATAATTATGCTGTATCCCGAGATACGCAGCCGCGTGAGTTCTCTTTCGAGCCACGACTGGTTAAACAGGTTCTGATCACGGCCCGACGGTGTACAGAAGTCGCCGTGCCGGACCAATATGGCCAGCCCACATGGACCTTTGGTTTCTGCTTTTCCCTGGCAGGCGTGGAAGTGATAGACGAAAATGGCGAAAACATAGCGCTCGTCTCCCGCGGCGCGGGCGTAACGGTCTCTTCGACGACGCGCGGCTTCGGCGATGAGAAGCTTTTGCACGATCAGTTGTGGCCCGTACACTACGACTTAGGCTTGAAGTGGGTCAGGGTTGCCTACTGGGATAGCGTGCTGAACTGGCTCTACGTCGAGCAGGAGAAAGGAAAGTTGATGATTGATCCCCTGGCAGACCGCGCGATAACGGAATGCCATCGTAACGGCGTAAACGTGGTGCTTTGCCTCGCTTACGGGAATTGGCTCTATACGCCTCAGGGTAGCCGGCCGCACCCCAAGCGTATCTTTGAGACCCCCTGGGAGATGCCACCACCGCCAACCACCCCCAAAATGCTTGAAGGGTACAAGAATTTTGTCCGCTTCATGGTCCGTCACTTTCGCGACCGTATCCGCTACTTTGAAATTTGGAACGAACCGGATGGCAACTATGCCTGGGGAAATAAACCGAACCCCCGAGAATACGCGCAGTTGGTGAAAGAGACGGCGCCGATTATCCGCCAGGAGGCCCCTAACGCGAAGATACTGATGGCGGCCATGGGCTTCAGGCCAGGCCCGGAAGGCGAATTTCTCAAGACCTGTCTAGAAGAAGGTGTGGGGAAACTGGTGAATGTGATGACTATACATCCTTATTATGGGGCCAACCAGGGTACCCAGGATTACCTAGATTATCCTGCACATGTGCATGCCTGGAAGAAATTAGTCGAATCATATGGTTTCCGCGGTGAGTACATGGCAACGGAATCGGGCTGGTACGCGCCATACCCGATACCCGCACATCCCTTTGGTGGTGGCGATGTGACAGAAATCGTGAAAGCCAAGTATCTAGCCAAATTCATGGTTACCAATGCAGCACTCGACATGAAGGCCTTCTGGAACGAGACTTGGCAGGACCAGTTCACCTATTGGGATGGCTCGCTGATGCGCAGCACCTTCTCGGCAGATCCGGTTTGTCCCATGCAGCCGCAGGCTGCCTACTATGTCATGCGCACCCTTGCAACGGTCCTCGAGGGAGCGGAGCCGGCCGCGCTTAATCTGGAACTTCGCGGGAAACAAGGGAAGGTAGATTTTTATTCCTTCCACCTGCCTGATGGGAGCCGCCTTGTCGCGTTCTGGCTACCCGGCGCAGGGAAGGACAGAGCCCCCGATCTAAAGACAGATGTGGTCATTTCGAACATGAGCTTCAAGAACGCCACAGGCATCGATGTCCTCAATGGGACCGAGCAAGAATTGCGAATTTCCGCAGAAGGAGGAAGTACTATCCTCACGGGGATGCTGACAAAGGACTACCCGGTTTTAATCAGGCTCAGATGAGAGCATCAAGTACTCACCGACCTAGTCAAGTGTAGAGGTTTGTGACGGAGCAAGCAGAGCAGGGATAGCATGGGATTAATCAGTCTCGCACTACCGGCAATTGTGGTGGCCACGCTGGTTTTGCCAACTACTGCCCTTCAAAACCCGCGAGAGTTGTTCCCGCTTAGTCCGCTGGCCATGAATGGCGCAGCAGCCGCGGTCCATCGTCGAAATGAGCTCGCGCATTCCTGCGATGAACAAGCCCTAAGCTCGGCGCGCGCTGATTTTGATGAGGGGAAGGTGGATGCTGCGCTTGAGGTCCTGCGCGCCGATGCATCCACCTGTTTGGATTCAGCGGAATACCACCATCTTATGGGGCTTGTGTTGCAAAAGCAGGGCCATTTGTCTGAGGCTGCAAGGGAGATTTATACTGCTATCCAGTTCTACCCTCAGGACTCTCCTCAGTCTTATTATTTCGAGCTCGCACAGATCCTCTTCCAAAACGAAGCTTTTGGAGAGGCGAGAGCGCTCTTAGTGAGAGCGAACAGGGACTTCCCGCGCGAAATTTGGACCTATTTGTTCTTGGCTGAGGTATACCGAAAATTTGGGTCTGAGTATGAGGCAGAAGCTCTGGTGCGCAAAGCGGTTGAACTCTGGCCAAACAGCGTCCAAGCTCACGTGCTTCTAGGAAATTGCTTGGCGGCACTCCGTCGAAATTCTGAGGCGATTGCCGAGTACAAAAAGGCGATCGACCTGAACCCGAAACTGCCTGAAGCCTACCTCTTTTATGGAATGTTGCTTGACAAAGCTAACCAGCCATCGCAAGCGATTGCCATCTTTGAAAAGTGCGTAAACTTAGATCCGAAGATGCCCAATGCGCACTATTACCTGGGCACACTAAAGCTGAAGCAGGGCAAAGCTCAGGACGCAATCAGGGAACTCGGCCTCACTTTGCAACTCGAACCTACCTACGCGTTAGCCTATTTTCAGCTTGGGAAGGCGTACCAGAAGATGGGAGATCGGGCAAGAGCCGGCGCACTGTTTGCCCAATACGGAACATTGTCGACGAAGCAGAAATCAGACGCACTGGCTAAGAGCAAAAGCTTTTACGAAGCGCTCACTAAACCTTAGAGCCCGTCTATAACGGCGTCCGCTCCTTTGCGACCGAATAGATTTGGTAGGGATAAAAACGACTAAGGCTCAGAGGAAGGGGGCCGAGCGATGCTGATGATCGATGTGATTTTCACGCGCGGTTCCGGGAGTGCAGTACTGGATCCCGCAACGGTTGTCGAGCCATTGTCAGTTGAGCACGATTAGAGCCCCCCTTGCTTCGAGCCCTCTGTTCCGTAACGAGTGATCCAGAAACGGACTTTGACAGGTGGTGGGCGCCACGCCGCGTCCAGCGTGTGCCCATGAAACAGGGCTGGGGGCGAGTTTACTTCTCGATGTAGGAGCGGACAAGCACGGTTTCATTTCAAACAGACGGCGTGAGGCCTAATGCCTCTGCGTAAGCAAAAACCTCCCCCTTTGTTTTCTTCGTATTTTCGGGAGTAAGGGAGAATAAAGGATTACGACTGTCTGCATAATGGCGGAAGGCACTGTCAGCGAACGGTTGAAGAAGCCGAGAGAATCCAGTGCAGTAAGGGCCGAGCCTCTTTTCTCGTTCGTGTGGGGCAACGCCAATGTGTTGTGCGGCCTGTGCGGTGTACGGATCGATCAGACGCTCACGGGACGAATTCTCGCCGCGCCTTGGGAGTTTCGGTCGGCGTGCCCTTCCCGATGATTTTCAAAGGTCGCGGCTAGATTTAACTTGCGAAAGGGGAAAGGTGACTAGGAAAAAGACGCCCGTATTCTCCGTGAGTGCTGAACGAGTGGCATCTGTCTTCCACCCCATCGAGAGAGTGGCTGTAAATGAGCAGATCATTTCTCGCCTAAAGTTATTCATTGCGGAGCAACATGTCAAGATTGGTGCGAAGTTCCCATCTGAGCGGCGCCTTGCATCGATGCTTAATGTGAGCCGGCAATCGATCAGGGAAGCACTGAGAGGTCTGGAAGTGCTCGGGGTAGTAAAACCCAAGCAAGGCAAGGGAACATACCTAGTCTCCCCGCTTCCGCAAGCGCTCAACCGTCCCGATCAAATACTTGAACTCCAGGAAGGTGTTGACATTGTAGAACTCTGGGAATTACGTGCCGCAGTGGAACCTGCGGTTGCTGCACTGGCGGCTCAACGCGCCGTGGAGAAGGACTTGCGTCTCATTGCCAAGCAGTTAGAGGCGATGCGTCAGAATTCTGAACGACCAGACGTGTTTGCAGGATTCGATCGTCAGTTTCACTTGGCTGTGGCGAAAGCGTGTGGTAACAATATGCTCGAAAGAGCGATTTGTCCTCGAATCATAGAATTCTTCGAGAAGGCTGGTGAACGCCATCTGCCTGATTATGCAGCCAAACATGGTGATCTTCGGAATTTCCTTGACAGCCACGAACAAATATTGGATGCACTTCGCCGTCACAATCCAAGTTTGGCTCGATCTCGTATGGCGCGTCACCTGCGAGCGGTTGGCGAATATGATGTGCGCCTACTGCGCGCTATGGCAGCACACCCAGATCGTAAATCTAAAGAGCGTGGGGCGATTGCGCTGCTGGAATGATATGCGCGATATACGACCTTGGTGGAACATCGGAGATTTCGCAGTGGCCCGCTCTGGGGCGCGAGCAAGTACGATTTGGGCAAACAACCGCACCCGGCACCCCTCTACAGACGCGGCACCAAGCGTTAATTGACCCTTGATTTTAGCGGCTCTCCTCGAAGAGCACGCACGACTTCGAACGCTGCAAGCTCTTGTATATTCCGTAAGCTAGCTTCGCTATACCACGCGACATGTGATGTGAGCAAAGCGTTCTTACAGGAAAACAAGGGGTGCTCACGCGATAGCGGTTCCTCCTCAAAGACGTCTAGGCCCGCATGTGCAATGATTCCCTCTCTCAGAGCGACCGCCAACGCGTGGGTGTCAATCAAGCCACCACGCGCCGTATTCACCAGGATCGCTGACTTTTTCATGCATCGGAGTCGGGCGGCATTTACCATGTGCTTCGTCCCTTCGGTGAGGGGCGAGTGAAGCGAAAGTACATCGGCTTCCACGAACAGATCTTCGAGGCTCATCCACACGACTCCATCCGCCTCAACTTCAGATCGAGAAACGTAAGGATCGTACGTTGCGAGACGAAACTTGAAAGGTCTTGCTCGCTGTAGTACGGCTCTAGCAATTCTGCCATAACCGACGCAAGCAAATGTCATTTCCCGGCACGCCGACATCCTGCGATCGGGAATGAGTTTCCACACGCCCTCGCGAAGACGCCGATCTACAGATGGCACCTGCCGAGCCAAACATAGCGCCAGTGCCATTGTGTGATCTGCCACCTCATCTATGCAGTAGTCCGGCACATTACACACTGGGATTCCACGGCTTCGCGCAGCCTTCAGATCGATGTTATCAACCCCAATCCCATACCGAACTATGACCCTGCATTTGTGTAGACTGGAAACAACGTCCGCAGTTATTGGAGCCCATTGGACCAGGAGTCCGTCCGCGTCTGAAGCTGCGGCGATCACATCCTCGGCTGACTTACATTGCAATGCTATTACCTCAGCGTCCGCCGAGTTCAGAAGTCTCTTCTCGACATCAATGTTATCGAAACTCCAATCCGTTATGAAGACCCTGAACTTCTTATGATTATCCTCGGTAGAGCTCATGAGATGTATTTCCCCCAACTCAGTTGGTAAATGCTGGAACGACACAGTATCTTCGACTGAATTCGAAGCTGGTATGTCTGTGATTGGGGGGGTCTCCTTATTGATATCCCTAATCGAACCAGGCTTCTCGTGACAGGGTGGACCATCCTGGGGAGCGCACATCCTTGGCAATTGATCATACCAGATATCACTTGGCGCTACTCCTTGTCAATCACAACTTCTCAAGCACCGTGCCTCTGCCCACCGTCCGGAACTCGGAATGAACTTGAAAACTTATCTGGCGACCGGTGAGGTTTGCGGGGTCGAATCCGAGCCCGACGCGTGACGCTTGATCCGGGTCAAGACTCTTCGAATTAAGAAGCGCCCGGACCGACTCGGAGTGTACGGAAGCTTTTTCAGGGCCGCTCGTGCTCGCGCCTGAATCCAAAAGCAGACCGCCATTGATTTCGGGGACGTCATAGTGCCGCCATCGAGAGAGGGTCGCATAAAGTGGCGCCAGTGCCCGGTCCGTCCCCGTTCGCGAAATCAACTCGCACTCATTCCGCTCCGTAACATTTGACTTGACAACGATCCATACCGGCGAGTAAAAAGCACAGTGTAGTGGGCACTGGTGCGACCACGTACATGTGGCCCAATTCAATTAGCATGGCACCTGAATCGAGCGAGTATAGGTTCGAGAACGGCGTGCGTTGCACTTGAGGACTTGCGGGGAACGATTTGGTTGACTGCGGCGTTTGCCTCCTCGCAAATGTTTGTCGCAGGCTCCAATACCGGTTACACCAGGTTGCTCCAGGCGGAGCAAAAGCCATTACCGTATGCCTGCCTGGTATCGGGTTGCACAGGCCTTAATATTCAAGGCGGTTTGCGTTACGCTGAACTGAGACAAAAGGCGGAGCGCTTCAATCAGTGCTTCTACCGATGCTTCTACAGTTCCACACTTCCGCCCGACGTGATCGAAGCGGTGGCAGCTAATCTTGCGATTCTTAAATTTCCACGGTCCTTCGTCTGACCGATTGTCGCTTTGGGGTTGGAGAGAAGCGGCGACTCCGAAGGGTCGAGCGAAGGTTCGTGTACTCACGTCTGGAATGATCACGCTGAATCTTTTCGCAGTTTGCCTTCGCGGATGTTCGCAAGCCGTATCATCGTGATGTCCTCGGCGGAGTTGGAGGCTATTTGACGCCCAAAGAAGCAACGTGTAACTGGAAGTGAGACTTCGGATCACGCACCGACAAGTGATGAAAAGCGATGTGCTGCTCGGAGGGTTCGGGCGATTCGGGAACAACCTCTCAGCGCGATGGAGCGTAATTGAGGCCGGAGAAAAACTAGCGATTATGAAGAACATGATCCGTTTATGGTTGTTGGTTAGTCTGGCTCTTGCCAGCCTGGCTATAGCCCAGCAATCTTTCGAGCCGCCGAAGCCTGGCTCATCGAAGTACGGTCGAGATGACCAACGTGGGGCGGCCAACATCCTGACCGCTGCAAAAGTTCTCGAGGCCACCAAGTTGATCAAGACAGGGAAGGTATACCAACTTGGTCGAGTTTTAGAAGAGGGTATGCCCCTTGTCGCACATAGGCACTTCACGGTCATCATGCATGTGCCGAGTCCCCCTGCGGGAAAGAATAGGGTTTCATCCAATGAAGAGGCCCTGATTTCTGAAATTGGTCAAGTGGGGACGCAACTTGACGGGCTCGGTCACGTGGGGGTTGGCGACATTTTCTACAACGGGAACAACCGTCATGATTTTCAAACTGGCAATGGCTTGACGAAGCTTGGCATTGAGAACGCAGGCGTATTCATCACACGCGGCCTGTTACTCGACCTTGCGATCCTCAAGGGTGTCGGCCACCTCGAAAAGGGATATGAGATCACCGCCGCCGACCTCAAGCAGGCGTTGCAGAGGGAAAAGCTCGAAATCCGACCGGGAGACGCGGTCTTAATACACACTGGTTGGGGGAGCCTGTGGGAGGTGGACAATGACCTCTATGATAGCGGTGAGCCGGGGCTCGGGATAGGAGCAGCCGACTTTCTTGTGGAGCAGCAAATTAGCCTTGTGGGTGCGGACACATGGGCCACGGAGGTTGTACCGAACCCGGATCCCAACCTCTCCTTCCCAGTCCACCAGATCCTTCTGACGCAAAACGGCATCTACAATCTCGAAATTGTCGATACCTCTGAACTGGCGAGGGACGGAGTCTACGAATTTGAGTTTATTCTCACTCCCCTCCGTTTGAAAGGTTTCACCGGTTCCCCAGCGAACCCGATTGCCGTTCGTTGATAGAAAAAACGTTCAGAGGAATGCCTGAAGGACGGCGATTCTCGGAATTTTAAGGCGATTTCCCATTGCCGGAAGTCAAACCGGAAGCATTGAACCTTGAGCTATTAGCGCTCCCAATTCCCCCTGATTCAATCATGTCGACTAGCCCGCAAGCGATCTTAGACACCAATGGCAATATTCGCAGGAAAGTCGCATGGCGAATTCTACCTTTCGTATTTGCCCTTTACATCATAGCTTATTTGGATCGTGCCAACGTAGCGTATGCCAAGATGACAATGATGGCAGACCGGGGCTTTTCAGAGGCAGTATTCGGCTTTGGAGCAGGTATATTTTTTGTGGGTTATCTCTTGTTTGAAATACCAGGGGCCCTAATTGTTGAGCGCCGGAGCGCGCGGCGCTGGATGGCTCGAATTCTCATCACTTGGGGCCTCTGCGCGGTTCTCGTCGGATTCGTCAAAACTGCCTCCCAGTTCTACGCGGCGCGATTCCTTCTGGGTTTGGCCGAAGGCGGATTCTTTCCCGGCATTATTGTGTATCTGACTCACTGGTTTTGCGCGCGAGACCGTGCTCGAGCCCTGGCTGGCTTCATTATTGCGATTCCGGTGTCGCTGTCCCTCGGAGCACCAATTTCCGCATTGATTTTGCGGCTGGATTGGTTTGGCTTTGCTGGCTGGCGCTGGGTCTTCATTCTTGAGGGTCTTCCGGCCATCTTGTTTGGCGTTATCACTCTCTTATACCTTACGGATCACCCCCGGGAAGCGGCCTGGCTGGAACCTGAAGAGCGCAAATGGATCATCGCCGAGCTGGAGGCTGAAAAACAGGCGAAAAGGGCCACGGGTCAAGTTTCAATATTGCAGGCATTGCGGAACCGCGATGTCGTCCTGCTGGCGCTGGCCCTGTTTTTTGCGAATATCGGAACTTACGCTTTTGTGTTCTGGTTACCGACCACCGTTCAAAAAGCATCGGGAAGGTCTGCAATATTTTCGACTGCACTTTCGGCGTTACCCTTCGCCGTCGCTCTAATTTCAGTTGCATTGTCGGCTCGATCTTCTGATCTTCGGAACGAGCGCAAGTGGCACACGGCGGTTCCGTTAGGACTGTCGGCGCTTTTCTTCACACTAAGTACTCTTGCGGGAACTACTTTCCCGGTCGTTATGCTGTGGCTCTGTGTTACGGGTGCGGCGCTGTTCGCGTGGGCCCCCTCTTTCTGGGTACTGCCTACCTTGACGCTGGGAGAGTCGGCAGCCGCTGCATCCCTCGGCTTGATCAACTCGGTCGGAAACCTCGGTGGATTCGTGGGCCCTTCGGTAGTGGGCTACCTGTTGTCGAGGAGTAGTTCGCACACAGTGACTACTGGATTTCTCTCAGGTAGCTTCGTCTTGGCCGCGACGCTAGTCCTTGCTGTTCGAGCCCGACGATTGGAGGTATGAAGAAACTGGATGTGCAAACGGAGCCTAGATGGGCTGTGGCCCGAGTTAATCGTAAAGAAGAGCGATTTGGATTCCACCTAGTTCGCGATGGACCCCACAATCAGGTGAGGAGACGGTGATGAAGAAAAGAGATATCTCAAGACGGGATTACCTGTCTCTCGTAGCGAAGGGGAGCATCCTAACGGGTGCGAGTACCTTGATAGCGGGGACATCGGTAGAGGCCAGCTCGAAAGCAGGGATTTCACTAGGGACAACTCTGTCCCTCGATGGACCGTGGCTGTTGGCGACAGACCCAAAGAATGTGGGCCGTGATCAAGAATGGTGGCGGAAGCCCGTGGAAGGTTCAGTCAAGACGAAAGTTCCCTGGATCATCCAAGACGTCTTCCCTGGCTATCATGGCGTTGCGTGGTATTGGCGGGAAGGTGTAGCTCCGGCCAGTCTGGATCCGGAGGGAAGGTACCTTTTGCGGTTTTGGGCTGTCGATTACCTAGCCAACGTTTGGGTGAACGATCTTCCGGTCGGTAGCCACGAAGGGGGCGAAACCCCCTTCGTCCTAGATGTGACGCACGCGGTCAAACCTAAAGCGAACACTCGGGTTGCTGTACGAGTTCTTAACCCTACCCACGAACGGATCGGCGGGATTACCTTGCCTGAGACCCCTCATCGATGCAAGGTGATGCCTTACAGCGCTGGGGCCGCGTTCAATCATGGCGGAATCACGGATTCAGTGGAACTGCTGGTGAGGCCGGGAGTTCGTATCGAAGATCTCCACGTTCGCCCTGCGGCAGAGACCGGAATGGTTTTGGTTAGCGCCAACCTTCGTAATGCTACGGGTCGGACGACAGATGTGCGGTGGGTCTGCCATATTGGCACGGCGGCATCCGGCGAGATACTTGATGTTACAAATGTTGCCCGGGAATTGCCATTGGGGGATACCCACATCGAAACTCGACTCAGGGTCAACGACCACCGTCTGTGGGATCTTGGCGATCCATTCCTGTACCGCGTCACTGCGCAGGTCTTTGCGGACGCATATCGATCGATGGATGAGCGCTCCACTAACTGTGGATTTCGAGATTTTCGCTTTGCAGATGGATACTTCAGATTAAACGGCCGCCGGATCTTCCTGCGATCATCCCATACTGTAAATCACTATCCTATCGGACTTCAGTTTGCTCACGACCCTGATCTGGAACGTCGAGATCTATACAACGTCAAGGTCATGGGATTCAACATGGTTCGATTCATCTGGGGCGGCGCGAAGCGATCTCAACTTGACCTGTGCGATGAAATTGGACTGATGGTTTATAACGAATCCTACGCTAGCTATCCGATGGAGGACTCTCCTCATTTGGAGAAGAGGTTTGATCAGTCGGTTACGGAGGTGATCCGAAGAGATCGAAACCATCCTAGCGTTGTGATCTGGGGACTCTTGAATGAAAACGGCGACGGTCGACAGTTCCGTCATGCTGTCGAAATCCTTCCAATCGTACGCTCCCTTGATCCGGATCGGATGGTTTTTCTTAACAGTGGGCGGCTTGATGGACAGCTAAATATCGGGTCGGTTAGCAATCCCGGAAGTCCAGACTGGCAGTTTTTGCTGGGTGGTGAGCAAGCGGGATACCCTGCAGTGGACGGTAAAGAACCGCAGGTAATTCTGGGCAAGGCACCGAATGGCGGTATCTGGCGTGGCCGCTCCATCGAACAAGTTGGCGACGCCCACCTGTATTCAAGGGTTCCGCAGACGACGGAGACGACGCGTGCATTTCGTACTCTCGGTCAAAATAGCAAACACATATTTCTCACGGAATACGGCATAGGAAGCGCGGTTGATTTATGGCGAACCGTCCGGCACTTCGAACGACTCAACAAGGCGAGGCTCGAGGATGGGCAGTTCTACAAAGACAAACTAGATCTCTTTTTGGCGGATTATAAACGATGGAACCTAGTTGAATGCTTTGCCCATCCGATGGATTTCTTTTTGGCCAGCCTCGGCAAGATGGCGGGACAGCGGAGTCTTGGACTGAATGCCATTCGCTCCAACCCTCACCTTGTTGGCTACAGCCTCACCGGCATGATTGACCATGTTATGACTGGCGAAGGGTTGACAACGCCTTTCCGAGAGCTGAAGCCGGGCACGATTGACACCATCTTTGATTGTTGGGCCCCTCTGCGCCTGTGCTTGTTCGTTGAGCCACAGAATGTCTTCCGAGGAAAGCCTGTGAAGTTGGAGGCTGTTCTGGCGAATGAGGATGTTCTGGTTCCGGGAGAATATTCAATTCACCTCCGCGTGGATGGGCCGAATAATTTCCGGGTGTTTGAGCGCAATATCACGACGCGAATTCCAGATCGTCAGGACGGACGGGAGCCAGACCTGGCGATGCCGCTATTCTCGGAGGAGGTAGTCATTAACGGACCCTCGGGCGAGTATCGATTTGCGGCGGTTTTTGAAAAGGGTGCGGCAGCATCGGGTGGTGAAGCGACTTTCCATGTCACCGACGTCTCTGACCTGCCTTCCGTCAGTGCGGAAGTGGTGTTGTGGGGCAACGACCCGGAGTTGGAGAAGTGGTTGTCAAGCCACAACATTCGGAACCGCCCGTTTGATATGGGAAAATCGACCTCTTGCGAGCTGATCCTGATATCAAACCATCCACACCCCGGGGGGGCCGAGGCCTTCAGGGAGCTTGCACGCCGAATAGCTCAGGGTTCCACCGCGATCTTTCTGTCCCAGCAGGTCTTCGCTCGAGGAAATCAACCGCTTGGCTGGCTTCCGTTAGCGAACAAAGGAACACCCGCTTTCTTGGATAAGCCGTTCTATGATGAACCTCTCACAAGCTGGCTCTACCTAAAAGACGAGTGGGCAAAGAAACACCCGTTTTTTGAAGGTCTGCCGGCGGGCGGATTGATGAATTACAACTTTTACGGAGAGGTTATTCCCGACGCTGTATGGGTAGGCCAGGATCCTCCTCGGCAAGCAGTTGCAGGCGCTATTAAAGCGTCTCAAGACTATTCCTCTGGGCTAATGGTGTCAGTGTATAACATGGGATCTGGCCAGTTCATTCTTAACACCCTCCTGATTCGTGAGAACTTGGGTAAACATCCCGCGGCGGAGATAATACTCCTGAATATGCTCCGCTCCGGTGGCCGAGACATAAAGAAGCGTCCGGCGGACCTCCCGCTTAATTTCAACGAAGAGCTCAAAAAGATAGGATACGTCTGATCCCAGTCGGCTGCGCGGTGGTGCCAGGTGAACTTTTTCCCCCAGCGCCCGACGATAGTCGTCGACTTTTTCAACTTTTTTGGGAAGGTTCATCCATTTAAACCCAAAGTTGTGGGGACCGGGGGTGGGGTACTTGCTAGGTAGTCATATCGGTTCCGACTACTCGCCCTCATTCCCCTTCGAAGATATAGGATTTGAGTATTGCGTCAGCCCCCGTCTCATCGCCGAAATCGTCTAGCGTCTTGCTCTTGGCCAAAGCGACGATGAACCCGGCTTGCTTGAAAGCTGAGTCAGCAACAACCTTACGGAAGCCGT
>JBBSFW010000052.1:0-27341 GCA_038254805.1 Terriglobales bacterium | reverse complement strand
GTGCAATAGATCCGGCCAGTGATGGAGCGTCCAGCCAGAAGCGTCGGCTCCAACACAGCGAACCGGACGATGTAGAAGGGTTTGTTTGCGTGCCAGCGATACTGGGCTCGCTCGACGCGCACCAGGAACAGACCGGCGGGTAGGCGGTCGGTGCTGGATCCGTTTGCTTGGTTGAGGCCTGCAAAGCGACGTTTCATGCGGCACCTTCTTGGGTGCGGACATAGCTGTTCAACCGGCAGAGCAGGGCATTGCGGTCTTTGTCGGCCCAATCCGCCAGATGAGCGACGAAGTTTTCAACCTGCTCACGGGTGGCGTCGCGCAGAGTTTTGGTGCCGCAGAAGTCGGTCGCGTACGCTTTGACCAAATTTGGGTCAAGCTGATGCTGGCGAATGATCTGGCAGAGGCGGTCGCGAACTCGCGTGCCATTCCCGTTGTTGCTCCCATTGCTGCCGTTGCCATTAATGGAACGTGCAGGGGGCTTCTTGGTGTCAATTTTCGGTTGCTGTTTCGTTGCGACTGGACCTGCAAAAGATCCGATCTCCTCGACCGAG
This sequence comes from Terriglobales bacterium, assembly GCA_038254805.1. Classification (GTDB taxonomy): domain Bacteria; phylum Acidobacteriota; class Terriglobia; order Terriglobales; family Acidobacteriaceae; genus Gp1-AA145. The sequence goes on along the minus strand of JBBSFW010000052.1, from coordinate 26,790 downwards.
CAGAGGCCTATGCCGTACGCCTTGCGCAATGCGCGATTCACGGCCCTGGTTTCAGCGATACGCATTTCAGCGCCGTGAACCAACGGAGAAACATTGGACGGATCGGCATCGCCATAGCCGGTGAAGCTTTTCGTTGCTGATAAATAAACCGTCGCCTTGAAAACCCATCGTTTTGATGACGGGTCACTCAACGTGTGCTCAATAGCGGTGTGAATTCGCAAGCATTTTCTGCGATGTGCCATTCGGATCAGCCCGGAATGACTCACATACCACTTACCACCAATCCAGAGCAGTTCATTTCGCGATACTGAAAGTCCAAGAGAAAGCGTGAGATCGCGCAGTACCGTTAGCTGATATTGGGAAATCGAGGGGTGAAGTTGTCGAGCAAATCGTACGTTGGGTCTAAGCAGATTCTTGCGCATAATGCCTTTGTGTTTCGCCATCGGCCATTTCTCGAGTGTCAAGCCCAATGAGTGTATCATAAAGATACACAATGAATCAATTTGCAGGGAGGCAAATTGCTGTTATTTTCGTCTTTGACCAATGAGGCAAACGAAAGTGGCGGTTCTCGTCCGAATGTTACCGACTCTGAAGGCGAAACTCTCCGAAATTGCCAAACGCGAGCACAGGTCTCTTAGTCAGCAGGTGGAATTATTCCTCGAACACTGCGTTAAAGATCCAAAGGGAGAAGACATTGAGGAGAACGCGTCTTGGGGAGGCCAGAGTAATCGCGATGCCCTCGGCGCGAACAAGAAGAGAATTACCTAATGTTCAACCAACGTTGGAGGCGAGCCTTGTAGGTGTTAAAACTTCGACGCATCTGGACTGTGCTAAATTGCGCTTATACCATTGGTAAGTATCGTTCCTCGTGGTGAACATCGCTCTTCCCGGAATTGCATTCTTGACCGCAGCGTTTGAGCTTGCCAACTTAGTTGGCAAAACGATTGCGCCCAAGAATCATTGTCCAGCGGAGGTTTAAATTTGAGCGACTACATAGAACAAAAGTCACCAAAGGATTCCGCGCTGAATCGCGGCACATCACCTGCTCAGTTGTATGGACACTGTCGGGCTCACGAATGCAAATCAGCAAAGCTCGACTTTGACAAGCTCAAGCTCATCTTTGCGAAATGCTTTTTTTTTTGATCCCCCTCTCTTTGAGCCGCCACCAGCCGTGGACCCGGCGTCGGCAATAAATAGAAAGACGGATCTCGCAATCCGGACGCAGTTGTGGCAAGCGTCCAAGTACCGGAACATTCTGTGCCTTTTTCGGCGCTGGCCTGGGCTGAAGGACCGGCTTTTTCTCCTAGCTTGGTGGCTGAGCCACGAAAAAGTCTGCGAGCCAGAGGACATTCTCGGCATCGAAGTGCTCAGAAAAATGGCAAAAAAGAAGTTCGGTAAGTTGTCGGCAACAGATTTTCGGCATGCAGACAGAGTGAAAGCATGGCTCCCATATTTCGAGAGACTGCTGGTTGATTCCGCGCATAAGAGCGTTAGCCAACTGGTAAAGCTGGGCTACGAGGAGACGGCGGCGCAAGCGGCCTTGAAGAAACGAAGCGCCATCGAGGCAGCGTGCGAGTGGTTAGCTTCTCGGCAGAACTCTAGGAACGTAGATGTTCTAACTCTACGCAATGCCTATTCCCGCATCTATGGACCTAAGAAGTACCGTTCGCGCCAACCCCACGCCTCCCTGCGTTAAAGCCGGGTTCAGTTTCACAAAATTCAGCGTTGAATAATTGTGATGTAACCCGTGAGGGCTTGCTGCACCTTTACTAAGACGGTTCATCCGGCGTCAACCCGCAGCGGTACTTTTCGTTGGAGGAACTAGGAAGTAAACGGGCCCAAATCTAGAGGTTTTTCCGTGGCGAAATCTATTTTTTCGAGGGTGAAACGAAGTGGAGGATTGAAATGAAAATAAAAAAGGCACTGACAGCGAAGGTGATTGCGGCAAATCGCACGAATGCGCAGAAATCCACGGGACCGCGAAATACGACCGCCGTGAACCAAAACGCCAAAACGCACGGACTATTAGCGAAAAATCTGCGGTTCACAACTGACGACGAAAAAACCGAATTCAACAAATTGGTCCACGAACTCGAAGATGAGCAGCAGGCATGTGGACGAATGGAACGCGCACTGGTCGAGGAAGCTGCCGTTTGCCTTTGGAAGTTGCAGTCAGCCAACGATTTGGAGATCCAAGAATTGACCAACCGGCGCGAGGCATCGAAGGCCATCATGAAGAGTTTGGGCGAGAATTATGACGAAGAAATACCTCTATTCAGTCAATGGGACGGTTCGCCTTCTCCCGCCCGACTCGGGTGGGACTGTCGTGAGCTCACTGTTCGGAGGGGCACGACCGATTCCGAGCAGGAAAAGGAGGACTCGGGAGACCGGAACAGCAAAGCCGGCCATGTGCAGATCGAGGCGAAAATGACAACCTCGCTGGATGCCGTTCTGCGATATCAAGCAGCGATAAAGCGGGATCTATACAGGGCTGTCGCAGCTGCGCGATATACGGCGCGGCAGGAGCGGTAAAGACTAAATCCATGGCGGGATATGGCCAGTTGGGACACGTAAACGGTGCGACATTCGTACACCAACACTAAAAAGTACTTCGTTCATTTTTTATTTTGGCCACCAAGGAATGCGTCCATGAGCGACTCAAAAAAATACAATAATCCGAGCAGTCAGCCTTTCAAGGATGATTTTTCTGCGGCCCAGCGGGTCTTGAGAGAGGCCGTCGAGCAGCAGCGGGTCGGACTTGACGGATTGCAGGCAGCGCGATTTCAACTGCTCAGGTCGTTTGCACGTATCGAACGCCTAGGCGAGAAAATCGACGAAGCTTTTGCCGGACAGCCATTTTTGCCGGACCTAGCGCCGAACGCTCCGGCGAACACCCGACGGTTCAACGCCTTTCTAGAAAGACATACACAAGTAACGAAGTTGTTAAAGCAAACTTTGGAACTATGGATGCTCACCTGTGGCATGAAGAGGGGAGACGACTGGGTTCCCCTATTGATAGTGCAAATGCAGCAGCACGCTGCCGCCAAAGCAACGCAAGCAAATGCCGACGACCGTATCCATGAGGCTAAGGCGTCAGCGGTCACGGATTCTGCTCCCATGCGAAATCGCGTTTGCTAATGGAACTGTTGGCATTGCATACGGAGTGTGCCGTGCCGGGATACGATGGGTGCAAGACTGCTTGAGGGCGATTTGCGAAACAAAGCCACTAAGTGCTTATATTCCAGCATACATTTGGTTCGAAGGTTGGCGGTCGTTGATTACTCGGCTTGCTAAGCACTGACAGTAAAGATCAGGCTTAGGAGGAATTCAAATTGCCGTTGACTAAACGTCGGGAACCCATAGACTCGCGACACCCAAAACCCTTCGCCCGCTGGTGCTATTTGCCATCACCGGCGTGCCACCGGCGGCTACGAACCGCAATTGTGCGTTCGCGAAAAAAGTGGGCGATTACGTTGGCGAGTGGACACTGCCGCTGGACCTGTGAACATGCTGCCCTTTGTCGCTATTTCGGGCATCACTGAAAAGAAACGGGGTTAGACGGAAGCGACTCGCCGCGAACATTTCGTAATCGGCGGGTCAGCGGTTCAATCCGCTCGTTGGCTCCATGTTTCTTAGGGCTGAGCGCCTTCCTTTTCCCGCAACTGGCCAGCGATTTTCAGTTCGCGTTCGGCTTCCTCATTCTTTCCCAAGTCCCGGTAAGCCTGACCCAGCAGGTGGTGGGTCATGGCGTTATTGGGATCCATGGCGGCTGCCCGCTTGAGGGCGCGGACAGCTAGCTCAGGCTCTCCCTTTTTTTCCAGCACTTTGCCCATCAAAATGTACGGGCCGGTTGACGTGGGGTCAAGCCAGATCGAGCGCTGCAAAAGCCTTTCCGCGTCCTCCAGTTTCTGTACACGCGAGTAAGCGTCGGCGAGCTTGTAATAGGTCGCAGCGTCAGCCGGGTTGAGCGCCAATTCCTGCTGAAAATTGGAGATCGCTTCCGGAATATCTGACTGGAAAAGGTGGATCTCGCCAAGCAAGAAGTGGGCCAGGGGAAGTTTTGGATCGAGTGAAGTCGCTTTCTGGGCGTATTCGAGGGCGACGGGACCAAATTCCTGGCGAAACAGCATGCGCGCAGTCAACAGATAGCTCGCCGCAGAATCCGGCTTCAGGTCGAACATTCTGGCAAATGCCTGCTGGGCGTGGGGGTAGTCCTTGGCCTGAATGTAGCACTCGCCAAGGATGTAGGCGGCGTCCACGTTGGCACGCGGATACCAGGTCAGCACTTTTTCCAGAAAGGGAATCGCCTCACGCGGGCGTCCGCTCAAGTAATATGAAAGCCCCAGCAGTTGAGTGGACTCATTGTCCTCCGAATCCTGTTGCAAGGCTTTTTTGAACCAGTCAGCCGCTTGCAGGTAGTCTCCCTTTTTGTAATACGCCGTGCCAAGTTCGCGGGGCAGGCCCTTCAAGTCAGGCTGGGCAACAGAAAGCTTCTGTAATTCGGCAATTGCTTCTTCGGACTTACCCTGCTGCAAGAGCTGCTGGGCATGCGCGAACTCTGTACCGGACGTGGCCAGAGCGGGCTGGCCGGACGGCGGAGACGGACTTAGGCGGACCGCCTGGCTCCAGACACACGAACACAGAGCGATCAATAATAGGACCTGTTTCATCGGCAAATGCCAAAAATTGGACAACCGCGCGATCGACTATGCCGTTATCGCAGCCGGGTTTCGGCTACTCCGATATGTTTGTCGGCCCCACCATAATAAAAAAGATAGCCGCCGTTTTTTTCCGCCATGCCCTCGACAAAAACGACGTTAGGAACCTGTCCATGTTTCTCCCAATCCTTTTCCGGAGAAAATATCGGCTGTTCACTGCGCCAAAGCAGCTTGCTGGGATCGTCGCGGTCGAAGACGGCAACGGCGGTGCGGTACACAAGTTTGTCATCCGCGCCGTTGTAGATCAGAATAATCCCATCCTTGGTCAGGATCGGTGGCGGCCCGGGCTCAACCACTCTCGAGTCGAATTTCCCCGTACGTTTCGGCAACACCGGCTCCCTGGTACGTTCCTGCCAGTGAAGCAGGTCGGTAGAATACGCGAGCCCGGTCTGGTCGGTACGATCAGTGCTGGTCCCGAGAAAATACATCCAATATTTTCCGTTGATCTTTTGGGGGACGATTGCCCCCGATTTCGTCCAACCCACGTTCCAGTTTCCTTTGTAGGCGGGCAGAATCACGCCCTGGCGTTGCCAGTGGATCAAGTCGCTGGAGGTGGCCAGGCAAAGCTGAGCGTCCTTCTTGTTGTATCCGGTGTACGTGAGGTAATAGGTTTCGGCGAATTTGACCAGGCGTGGGTCTTCAACTCCGCCATCCCTTTCATACTCTGCCTCGGGAGAGAGCACCGGCTCGGCACGCCGCGTGAAGCGCACGCCATCGTCACCCTCGGCGTAGCCAAGACGGGAGGTGCCGCTGGAGTCTTGGGCGCGATAAAGCATGACGAACTTGCCTCCGCGCCGTACAACCGCGGGATTGAACGTGCCGGCGGATTCCCACGAGTTGTTCCGAGGAGAGATGATGGGCTGATCCGAGAGTCGATGCCATTCCGTGAAACGCCCCGATTCTCCCTGCGCGACCAGCAAGAAAGAACTGAGCAAGAAGAGCACGCCGCGGGCGGCATTTTTGGAGAAAGTGATCACTTTAATGCTTGCTCATCATCGCTTGTAATTGTTGCAGGTTTTCCCGCGCCAATGCGTGCCCAGGATTGATTTCGAGCGCGCGTTCGAGGTGCGCTTTGGCTTTCGTAAATTCTCCCAGTTCCGCCAGCGCGCTCCCCAAGTTTGCATGCGCATCGGCGTCATCCGGCTTTATGCGTACCGCGGCATCAAACTGCTCGGCCGCGCCGCGAAAATCTTCCGCCGCCGCGAACGCGTTTCCGAGGTTATAGTGGGCGTCGAAATATTCGGGCGCGTTCTGGGTGGCCGAGCGAAAGCGCTCGACGGCAGCATCCCGCTGTCCGGTGGCCAACAGCGCCGCGCCGAGAGCATTATTTGCCGTCGCGTCCAGCGGACGGAGACTCAACGCGGCCTGGTATTGCGTAATCGCCTCATCAGTCCTGCCTCGAGCCTGAAGCATCGAGGCCAGGTTAAAGTAGGCAGCGAAATCCGTAGGGTCATTCTGGATGCTGTGCCGCGCGAGCGCCTCCTGCAATGCCATCCGCGGGTCAGCCGCTTGCGGCTCGAAGTTTTGCGGCAGCACTTGCAGCCAGAGGTGCGCCATTTCATCTCTTGCACGGTTCCCGCTGCGGACGCGCGATGGAGGATGGTTCGGGTTTAGGGCGTTTTCCTCAGAGTTGTCATAAACATAGCGCATGGCCACCGTAGTCCCCTTGGGCAGCGGGACAGGCTCCGCATAACGGTACACCGCCTGCCAATTCAGGTTCCACTTCGGAATGTGGATCAGTGGCTTCTTCGTCCCGTCGGGCAGAGTCGCGACCGCCTGCAGGTCCTTGCCCAGATAATGCGCGTGGGGATAGATAGCCAGCAGTTCCACATCGCCAGGAAGTGTTAGCTCATCGGTGACAACGAAACTCTTTTCCCCCGCAGGAATGTCGAGTTTGCTGTCATTTTGCAGCTGCAAAAGCATGGGAAATTTCGTCGCAGGCTGGTCGGTGAAGTAGATCCCAATCGTTGGCTGTATCGTCTCCGGCCTTCCGGATGGCTGTAAATGAACGTTGAGCACGAGGTCGGTTCCCTTATCCAGGCGCAATGCCATGCCCTCGGGTTCAACATAGGGAACTGTGCCCGGTTTCCAAAACAAAAAGTGGCTGTCGGGATCAAATGTCTCCGATTCGATCTCGATCTCCATGCCTTCAAAGCCGGCACCTGGTCTCTTTTCCCGCTGGCGCGAGTTCTGCATCCGGTCAACCAGAATGTTGGCGTGATGAACGAAGCGCTTGTCCCCCGGCCGGATTTCAACTGCCTTTACCCAACGGGTCCGGTCAATGGGGACGGCCAGGATGAAGTTCCGGTACATGTCAGAGCCACCTGCCGGTAGCACAAATGCCTCGGGAGCTTTCAAAACCAGATCAGGCTGGCCGAGTTACCAGCCTTCGACAAAATTGGGGGCAGGCGGGAGATCAGCTGGGTTGCCTTCCATCCCTCCCTGATCCACCCACTGTTTTATTAGGTCAATCTGCTTGTCGGACAAGCGTACTTCATCCGCAAATTTCAGGGCCTGGGTGTCCGGCAGCCATGGAGGCATGAAGCGCGTTCGCGTGACGATCTCGATTTGCCGCGCATGCTTCTTCACATCGTCGTAAGTAAGCAGCGGGAACGGCCCTGACTCGCCTGGACGATGGCAGCGAGCACAGGAGCTGAACACGATGGGAGCGATATTACGGTTGAATGTGACTCTCTGGTCCGCGTCAGCATCTGCCCGAACGTGGGGTTGAAAACGCAGGGCCACAGAAACAAGCAAGCCGACTGGCACCAGCCATAAGCCAGCCGCGGACACCTTCCTTTTCATTGCAGGTCCGACATGTAGCATCCCACGCCCTCGACTTCGCTGTGTGCCGGCACGCGTCCGGCCAGAGCGGCCTGAATGGCATCTTCCAGTTCGTGGGTGGTGGGGGCGGGGCGAGCGCGGCCGATGGCGGCGTACAGGTTGTCAATGCGTCCGTGATAGACCAAATTTCCCTGTTGATCGAAAACGGCGGCCTCGGGGGTGAATTGGGCATGCGCGCGCTTCACCAGAGCATGCTCTGGATCGTGAACTGCCGGAATCTTGTAACCAAATTCGGCCGTGTATTTTCGAATGCCGGCGGCGGATTGCGATTTGTCAGGGAACACCAGGAAAAAATTCGTGCTTCCCGCATTGCGCTCGCTTACCTGTTGGATGGTTGGCGCGTAACGGTTGGAAATAGGACAGTCGGTGCGGACGAAAATCAGAACTGCAACTTTCCCGCGGGCTGAATCCAGAGCATTGACAGCCGCGAGTTCAGGCTTATTGGTCTGCGCCGTTGAGAGGCCGGTACAGAACAGCAAGGCGCACGACAAAGCCGGAAAATAAATATGGCGCTTCATAGAACTTGGAAAGCATTCTTATTCTAGAACAAAGAATTAAGTAGGGCGCAGAGCCTTAAGTAAGGCGGGAATTTGTGCCTGGGACCGTATCTCCCTAGCAGCGGGCCGGCCGGGGGGTCGATGGAGCCGAGTTCCTCTAGTGTTGGGCGGCGTCACTGTGCATATCGCTCTGCGGCGGGTGAGGAAACCGGAACTGCTTATATTGGACAGACGCGAGCATGGGTGAACCCTCCCGCAAATGGTAAGCAGCGTCCACCGCAACATCACTAAACTTTTGAGTTTGCTTAGATGCGGGCCAGGTCACCTCGACCCCAAAGACTCGCGAAGCCCTGCCCACTCCAATGTGCTGGCGCATTGGATTCCCCCCAAAGCTGGAAACGTACCCAACGGTGCGATAAATGTGGCGGAGAGCCTCGCCCACCTTAATTGTCAAATCGATGCGCGCTCCAAAAGCCGCGCGGTTCGTCCTCACGCCCTCCAGTTCGAGGCTGATCCAGTGATTGTCGTGGCCGGGATTCTCGTACAGAGCGCTGGGGTAAGTGTCCCCGGCGTAAGCACCACCCATCTCTTCGAAGATGTCTTCATCGCCATCATTGTCGATGTCTCCGAAGGCAATCGCGTGACCTTTCTGCAAATGGCCGAAGCCGCCGGAGGTTGTTACATCCTGAAATACCTTGCCTTGATCGTTGCGGAACATGCGGTTGGGCAGTAAAGACTCGTAGGTGGGATCTCCGGTGCCGAGATATATGTCGAGCCAGCCGTCGTTATCCAGGTCGCCGAAGCTCGACCCCATGACTAGAATGGCGCGGTCGAGATGCAGATGTCTGGTGATATCCGTGAAGGTGCCGTCATGATTGTTGTGATAGAGACGTGGGACTTCGCCTTTATAGGGCAGGCCCATTTCGAAGCGACCGATATCGCCAAAGCCCTCAACGTAAAACCCGGCTACAAACAAATCAGGCCATCCGTCGTTGTCATAGTCAAAGAACCAGGTGGAGAAGCTGTGGATCGGCTCGGTGGCGCCCGCTTGGGCCGTGACATCCGTGAACTTCCAACGATCCGGGCGCGGGTTTGAAGCTTCGATTGGACCGTCGTTGCGAAAAAGCCGGTTCGATTTGCCCTTGATGGAAACAAACAAATCGGGCCTGCCGTCATTATTGAAATCACCCCAGGCCACGCCCTTCACGAAACCCATATCGGCCAGACCGTTCGGCCCAGCGACTTCAGTGAAGGTTCCGTCGTGGTTGTTGTGAAACAGCTGGGAGGGATGATTCTCGTATATGTTTGCCTCGTGGCCGGCGTAAAGATCGAGCCAGCCGTCGTTGTCGTAGTCCGCCCAGGCTGCGGTCTGGGTTGGGTGTAGTGAGAGCAATCCGGCTTGTTCGGTGACGTCGTCAAATGTGCCGTTCCCGTTATTGCGCAGTAGCGACATGGGATACTTACCGTTCTGTCCCCACCAGCCGCCGCGCAATACGAGAACGTCGGGATGTCCGTCATTGTTGTAATCAGTAACGACCAGGTTTAGCCCACCGGTTTCTCCGCTCAATCCTGCCTCTCGCGTGCGATCGGTAAAGTAACCGTTGCCATCATTATGGAAGTAACGAAGCTGATCCATCGGGCCAGAACCGGAAACGACCAGATCGAGCAGGCCGTCGCCATCGAAGTCTTCCATAATGGCGCCGCCAGAGTGGTTGCTGATCAGCAGGCTCGCCTGCGAAGCCACATCGTGGAAACGAGAGATATCGTACTCCGAATCGAATCGGTCGCTGGCTATGAGCCATTGCGGCGGAACACCTTGCGGATAACGTCCGAGTGTCATGTAGGCGATATTCAGCAGCCATTGTGCTTTGGCGTCGGTTGGATCGGCCTGCAGCGCCGAAGTAAACTCACGAATGGCGCCCTCGGCGCCGCGGGGCAGCTTATGCACACCCCCGCCCTGAATCGGAAATAAGCAAGAGTCCTGGCCGTGATAGTGCTGGCAATTTTCCTGCTCGCCAAGCCTTAGGTAAGCGATCCCCAGGGTGTTACGGAGCATTTGCTCGTAGTTTGGCTTGAGAACGATTCCGTTGTCACGACAAAGCGTACGAAGCGCTTCCAGTTGATCCACCGCTTTTGCGCTGTCGCCTGCGCGCAGCAGATTTTCGGCAAGTGCCTGGCGCAACTTGATTTCATCCCGCAAGCTTGGCTTCTGAGACAGCTGCGATTCCAGGTAGCGGGCACGGTCGGCATCTTTGTTTGGATCAACTTTCCAGTCCTGCTCGCGATAAATTTTTTTCAGCAAGGCGGCCATCTTAATGGTGCCGGGTGACTGGTAGGGCTCGGCTGCGCGGGCACCCGAAGGGCTGCGGAGCAAGACACAGTTGGAGAGGATCGTCACAACGAAAACGAGCCGCAGCATCCGGCGTCGCGGCAAGACCTTTGAGCCCCACGATGGTGCGCCAGCGATCCGGCAAACAGCGTTCTGTCTCACCACAGGAGTAAATCGGCGTTATAGGCAATACCGGCGCAGCCCCGAGGTATATCTATTCCACTAAAGATGTTCCAAAGAGCTTCGCCGAAGCCTGAGACTAGCTTCTCAACATTCTTGATGGAGAAAACCGGTTTGATTGGGCACATACAAAGGGGGGAGCCCGCAGCAGGCTCCCCTTTGCTCTTGTCGTTGGTCCCAGCTTAGAAGTTAAGCCGGAGGCCAAACTGGAACTGCCGCATCTCGATGTCGCTCTCCAGACCGCTGATGATCCCGTTCCCGGCACAATCAATGCAATTGCTGGGCTGGGCATACACGGGATGGTTGAACACATTGAAGAACTCCGCCTGGAATTGGGCTTTAACCGACTCCGTGATGGTGAAGTTCTTAAAGATGGACATATCGGCCCTGAACTCTCCAGGCCCAGTAAAAGCGTTACGCTGGATATTGCCGAAAGTGCCGACCGCAGGCCGGACGAAAGGCCCGCTGGAACCGCCGTTCGTGGTAAGCGGGGCCACCGGCGTGAAGTACACAACCTGCCGGGTTACCGGGTTAAACGTACCCGCGCCCATGTGGAAAGATCCATTCTTACTGGGACGGCAGGGTCCTGTATCTCGATCCTGTCCGCACTCGGAGTAGCTGGGCGTAAATGGCAGGCCGCTGCCAAGGGTGATGGCAGTATTCCATTGCCACCCCCCGAAGATCAGATCAGCACCGCGCCCAGCATCCCCCAGGAAGGTCTTACCTCTGCCAAAGGGCAACTCGTAGAGCGAGGTCAAAACCAGAACACTGTCACGGTTGTAGTCCTGACGACCATAACCTACCTTCAGATCGGGTTGATAGCTGCCGTCATTGTCGTACGCCCGTGAGTAGGTGTAGTGCGCCAGCATGGTCAAGCCTGACCCAGCGCGCTGGTTGAACTTGATCTGCAGCGCTTTGTAGGAATTAGTTCCGTCGTCCCCGGCATACCCCATCCCTTGCCCAGAGCAGCAAACCACATTGGTGGTTATGCCGTTTGCATCCGTGTAGGGTGTGGTGAAGGCAGTGTTGAACGGTGAGCGCTGGTTATAGGTTAGGGTTCCGAAGCCAACTACGGTTGCCTGGTTTACGTTGTAGGTAGGACCGTTGCCCTTAAATGTATGGCTCCCATGGTTGCCCACATATCCGACTTCGATGGTGCTCTTGCCGGTAAGCTGGCGCTGCAGGTTCACATTCCAGGCATCCACCGTCGGCGGCACCACGTGGTCGGGACGGATGTGCGGGGAGACGGTGCCCGTCGGCCCAAAAAGCGGAAGGATGCCGTCGCTGGGGACCACTGGGAACTGGTTAGCAGGCGGCCCCGCTGTGAAATTGAACGCGGGAGTCTTATTGTCGTTGGTGGGTGAAGTCAATTGCTGGTTGGCCAGAACTGGCAGGTTCTGAGTGACGGTGTGACCAAACAACGTACCGAAGACGCCGATGTCAAAGCTGCGGCCGTACCCCATGCGAACTACGGTTTTGGGATTGACCTGATAGGCAATTCCCAGCCGAGGAGCGAAAAGTTTGTAGTCGCCGTCCGTGTTTCCGTTACGGCTAATGTTGCCATAACCAGCGACTCGAATGACGCCTTGCGGCAGCACCGCGAAACCGCCCGCCCCTTTTGCATTTACGCTTTCCGGGGTGTAGTACTCCCAGCGCAATCCATAATTGACAGTGAGCTTGGAAGTTGCACGCCAGGTGTCCTGCCCATAGAAGAAGTACCGGTTCTGGGTCTCTACGGCGTGAGCTTCGAGCGCCGACCCCACGTAGCGATTGAAGGAGGTCACCTCTGCGAAGAGAAATGTTGCCAGATCCAAGCCGCCTAAGGATGAGGCATTGCCATCCGAGGTTCCGAGGTGGTTAAAGTTCAGCTGGCCGGTACGGTTCGCATCGGACGGAACGCGCAAGTTGGTCGCATGACGCAAATCTGCACCAAACTTAAATTGGTGGTTACCCACGGTCTTGGTCCAGTTATTTACAAACTGTTCCCCCTGCTCTTTTTCTTCGAGTGGACAATTGCAGCGGCCCACGTTTAGGGCTTCACCGATGCCACTGGCACTACCGCCCAAAGTGCTGGTGCCGATCGTCTGGTCAAAGAAAAACGCCGGCAGTCCGCCAGTGGTTGGGTCGGAGGTGTTCAGACCGGGCAGTCCCAGCGCGGTTGCTGCCGCAGTGGTCGCGTCGAACTTCGTGGAGTGTGGGTTATAGCGGAACCACCCAAACCTGAAGTCGGTAAGTAAACTATTGCTTAACGTGTAGGTGAAACCCGATGCCAGACTGTAGTTGTTGATCAACGATTGCCCGGCAAGACCACCTGAGCCTAAGCCCGGTCCGCCAATCGCCGTGCCGAAGACCGGCTTACCAGAAATCTTGTAGTTGGCGTGGGTGTACCGCCCAAACACCTGCAGTTTTGAACCAGCGAAATAGTCCACGCGCGTGGTGTATTGATAGTCGTTAAACGGGCCCGAGCCGCTGGCAGAATAGTTGTTCAAAGTCCCATTGTTCGTGCCTGTCGCATTGGGCGCGGGCAAAAGGGCAAGAATGTTCTCCGCAGTGGTTAGGCCGCACCCCGACGCACAAGTGGGATCCGCAGCCTGCAAGGCGGCCTGTGGGATGATGTTGCCAGCGTATGCGGTCCTCGATCCTGGGGCTTGGTACGGGTTGTAAACCTGGCCGCCGTCGCTGAGACCAGCGGCGAGATACTCGCTAAGGTCGCAGGTCGCGCTACCTGCAGTCAGACAGGTGGAGCGAACCAGATCTGTGGGAACCGAAATCTGGAAGGTGGTACCGGTGGTGCGCCGGGTGGCCTCGTAGTCGCCGAAGAAGAACAACTTGTTCTTGATGACGGGTCCACCAAGGGCGCCGCCGAATTGCTTCCATGTATTCAAAGGCGCCAAACCCGTGAACGGATTGGTCGCCTGACCTACCGGATTCAGATCGTAAAAGTAGCCGCTGCCGTGGAACTGGTTGCTTCCTGACTTGGTCTGGGCGGTCATAACACCGGCGACCGCCTTGCCAAATTCGGCGTCGTAGTTCTGAGTCGTAATCTTGGTCTCGGTAACAGAGTCCAGGCTGGGGTTCACGATAATAATGCCCAAGATGGGGTCTTGATTATCTGTACCGTCGAGCTCGTAGGCGGTGCCGCTGAAGTGCTGCCCGTTGACGAAGATCTGCTTGCTGCCTTGAGGATTTTCCGTGGCCGCGTGGCCCCAGCCTGTAAGCACCTGAGTTCCCGGCGAAAGCAACTCCAGGCTCTGGAAATTACGGTTGAGGATGGGCAGTTCGGCCAGCTGTTTCCCGCTGAATTCGATGGAAACATCGGCGCGGTCGGTTTTCAGTTGCGGGGCCTCGGAAGTGACCTCGACCGATTCGGAACTAGAGCCGACCTGAACCTGGAGATCAACGCGCGATCCATTATCGACCATGACCGTGACATCTTTCTGCTCCACGGCCTTAAATCCCGGAGCGTCAACCTTGACGCTATAAGAGTCAGGGATTAGGTGGCTCACTGTGTAGTTGCCACTCTCGTTTGTCGTTGTCTCTTGTGCAGTACCTTTGTTTACGTCGGTGACCGTTACCTTCGCCCCCACCACCGCAGCCCCCTGCGGATCGGTTACCGTGCCCAGAATACTGCCGAAAACTGCCTGAGCATTGGCTTGAGAAGCCAGCCCGCAAAGAAAGCCAAGGACAAAAAGGGCGGCGCAGACAACTGACTTTTTCATTTTTCCTCCCACGAAATCACCGAACGATGGATCGCCGGAACGGCTGACCCACAGGATGCAACCAGTGTTGAAATCAAGAGCAGTTTTGATTCCGAAGTCCCGAGACCGCGAAAACGTTACATCCATTGCTAATTTCGCTGTCTGAGGGCGACGCGCATACAGCAAATGAAATTCTGGAAAACCGTTTATACAAAAAAACAAATATTCCAAAACGGGGAATAATTTCGCGAAAGAAGATTCGTGGGACGCACTTCCGACACCAGAATCTGTGAGGCCACAATTCCGAGGTTCAAAGCCGAACATCGAACCTGAGAGACCTAATCCCACGAATCCTGTCCGCGATCTATCTTGATTCGCAAACGAAACTGTCGCGTCGAAGCCACGCGAGCCAAATCGACGCTTATCTGAATTGGGCACCAGCATGGTCAGATTGCGTGCACTTTGAAAGTCTCAGGGGGTTTGTTACCGTTACGGCCCGTAAGTTGCTGTATTGCATGGAAAGAGATAGCTTGTTAACCTCTGTTAAGTGGTTGTAACAAGCCATGTAACCGATGCGGAGCACTGCCTCCTGCAGGTCGAGAGGCTAGTCAACAGCCATACCCTTCACGGTTCTGAGGCCCTCTGCAAGCTACTCAGGTACTTAGCCGACCATGCCCTTAAGCATCCAGGGGCGTTGAAGGAATACCAGATCGCCACAGAGGTTTTCGGCCGTCCTGCCGACTTTGATCCCCAATTGGATTCTTTGGTCCGGGTGCAGGCCGGACGCCTGCGGACGAAGCTGGCCGAGTATTACACGTCGGAAGGAAGCGATGACCCGTTAGTGGTGGAGTTGCCGAAAGGTACTTACACTTTGGCGTTCCACCGGGCTGCAGCCGCGCCTCTGCGGGGAAGCCCGAAGGCCGAAGCTGCCGGCAGTGACAAGACAGCGGGCAGCTCTGTAGGGGTGATGGTGCTGGCCGCATCGTTGGCTGTGGCGCTGGTTGCGGTCGCTTTCCTCGCGTATCAGCGGGCGACAACAGCGGCGAGGGTGGGCGAGACTGCCCCGGCCGCATTCCGCGTCTTCTGGCAGAGGTTCATTACGGGGCCAGAGCCGCCTTGGATCATCTTCAGCAATGGGGCATTTGTCGGCCGCCCGGAGACAGGTTTGCGCTATTTCAACCCGGCCCAGGACTCGCGCAATGCCATTCTGGACCACTATACCGGCGTAGGCGAAGTCCTGGCGGTGCATGACCTCGATCACGTCTTCGGCCTCTTAAGCCGGCAGATCCGGGTGAAGCGTGGAAGCCTGTTTACCCTGGATGACGTTCAGAATAATGATCTGATTTTCGTAGGCTCACCCGCCGAGAATTTGACGCTCCGAGAGATCCCCAGCACCAAAGAGTTCGTATTTCAGCGGGTGACCTCCGGTCCGCGGCGAGACGACTTGGCGGTGGTGAATCTTCATCCCCAACCCGGCGAACCTAAAATGTTTATCGCCACGCCGGCGGGACTGCCTCTGACGGAAGACTACGCCATCATTAGCCTGGTACCGGGCCTCAACCCAGCTCGCTCAGTGCTGATTCTTGCCGGCACGACGACCATCGGAACGGAAGCCGCGGCGGAGTACGTCTCACGCCAAGACTCGCTGGAGCAGCTCTTGCTGCGTCTAAGCGTCTCCCAGCAAGGCGAAATGAAGTCGTTCGAAGCAGTGCTCCGCGTGAAGGTAGCGCGAGGCGTTCCCGTGGGGAGCGAACTGGTGGCGCTGCGGAAAGTTGCTCAGTAAAGCGCAGCGTCACGGATGTGGCGCGCCCTTTTGTTCCAGTTCTCCGGCCTTGTGATATTCTGCCGCCGCCGCTGCTTTTTCGCCCTTGCGATCAAGAGCCTCGGCCAATTGCAGGTGCGCCGGGGCATAATCGGGGGATAGGCTGATGGCGGAACGGAATTGCGAGATCGCGCCGTCGACATCTCCTGCCTGCAGCAGCCGCTTGCCCGAGTTGGTGTTGAAAGTCGCGGCCTGCACTCCATTGCTTTGTTTGAAAATCTCCTGCGCACGCTGGCCTTCGGCTTCCGCGCCAGCAGCATCGCCGAGTTGGCGTAGGATGGCTGCCAGGGTGGTGTGCGCGCCCACCAGATCGGGTTGCAGCGAAATCGCCTTTTGCAAAGCGGCTGCGGAATCCTGCAACTTTCCATCCTGCTTCAGAACTGTCCCCAGAGTGTAATAAGCCTCGGAATAATCGGGCCTGGCGTGTATGGCCGCGCGCAGCTCATCTTCCGCATCGCTGAATTGTCCTTTCTGCCACAGCGTCACCCCCAGGCTGTAGTGCACGTCTGGCTGATCAGGCGCGAGTTCGGCGGCTTTCCTGAACTCGGCAATCGCCTCCGGCAAAAGGTCTTTCAACTTAAGCGCCAATCCCAAGTCATAGTGGGCAGTCGCATCTTGCGGGGCAATCTTCAAGGCCGCCTGAAATTGCAGGATTGCGGCATCGAAATCCGCCTTCTGCAAGTATGCGGTACCCAGATTTTCCACGTAGCCGGCATCTTCGGGGCGCAGGCTCATAGCGAATTGAAATTCCGGGATGGACGCGGCGGCGTCACCCACTTGAATGAGTGCGAGGCCAAGGTTGTTGCGCGCCTCCGGATCTTGCGGCCGGATTTGAGTCAGGCGGCGGAAAGCAGCCACTGCACCTTCCGCATTGCCACTGCGCTGTAGGAGCAGGCCGAGGCCTTGTTGAGCGTCGGCGAACTCCGGCTGCAGGGCGATTGCCTTTTCGAATTCTTTGGTGGCTTCCACGTAGTTGTTTTCGTCCTGGAGCGCGCGGCCGAAATAATAGTGCGCCTGCGCGTTCTGAGGCATAGATTGCGCCGCCTTCGCAAGGAGGCGGTGCGCATCCGGCAGCGACTTTTGCTGCCATCGAACAATACCCAAATGCAACTCCGCGGAAGGGAACTCGGGCTGAAGGCGCAGGGCCTCGGAAAATTCCGCCGCGGCTGCGTCTGCTTGGGAGGCCTGCTCGAGCAATGATCCAAAATCGTCGTGCAATTCCGGGCGGCGCGGATCCAAATGAATGGCGGCTTGCATCTCCGCGATTGCTGCCGCCAAATTGCCGCGAATGCTCATCACCCGGGCAAGCGTACGATGGCTTTCGGAGTCCCTGGGCGCAAGGCGAACCGCATCGCGAGCCTCCGACTCGGCCTCCGCGAAATCGTGCTGCTGGCTCAGAGCATTTGCGAGATTCACGTGGGCTTGCGAAAAATTCGGTTTCAATCTCAACGCGATGCGGAACTGGGCTGTAGCGGCGGCGTTCTCACCCTGACTGAGCATTGTCCAACCCAGGGAATTGTGAGCTTCGGGGTTGCTCGGGGCCACGCGAACCAGCTTTTCGAACGTGATTCGGGCGCTCTGCAGGTCACCGCGCTGCAAAGCCGTCATCCCCTGGGCGTATAGCGCCCGGGCACGAGCTTGTGAGGGCGCAGCGGCCGGTCCTTGTGCGGCCGTGGCCGAGCAGACCAGTGCCGCGAAAAACATGACTTTCGCGAGCATAATCCGAACTTTAATAAAGTTCTGAAGCATCAGGATTGATTCAATACTACTAGCAAGATCCCGCTGAGCCGCAGGAGACGACCCTTCCGGCTTGGGAGTATTCTGCAATGAGCTGTGATGCGCCCTTTCTTTCGCAATCTCTGCAGATACCGCTTCCGGTTTGTGATTGCGGCCCTCTTCAGCATGTGCCCAGGTGTTTCATCCGCCGCCCAAGTTGAGCCGCCGGCTGAAAGCCCGGCGCCGAAAGCATCTTCCAAGGTGGCCGACTTTCAGGACCTCGCTGCCAGCGCCGGTCTCACCATGAAAAACGTCTTTGGCGGGGTGGATACTAAGAAGTACATCATCGAGACCACGGGCACCGGGGTGGCGGTTTTCGACTACGACAACGACGGCTGGCCCGACATTTTCATCGTGAACGGCACCACGCTTGAAGGCTTTCCCCCCGGCAAAGCGCCTACCAATCATCTTTATCGCAATCAACACGACGGAACTTTTACGGACGTGACGTCCCAGGCAGGTCTGGAAGCCACGGGATGGGGCCAGGGGGTTTGCGCCGGAGATTATGACAACGACGGATGGGAAGACCTTTATGTCACTTACTACGGCAAGAACCATCTTTACCACAATCAACGCGGCGTGTTCCAAGAAGCCGCAGAACAGGCCGGAGTTGCAGGCTCTGGAAAGGCGTGGGGCACAGGCTGTGCCTTCGTCGACTATGATCGTGACGGCAAGCTTGATCTGATGGTAGCCACTTACGTGGACTTCGATCTGGCCACCACGCCAGCACCCGGCGAGCGTGCCGCCTGCATGTGGAAGGGCGTGCCGGTGATGTGCGGTCCACGGGGACTTCCTTGGGCGAAAAATGCCCTTTATCACAACGCTGGAGGCGGCAAGTTTGAGGATGTCACTTCCAAGTCCCATATTGACCAGACCCCGGGGCACTATGCATTCAGTGTTTCGACCTTCGACTATGACGACGACGGGTGGCCCGACATTTTCGTGGCTTGCGACAGCACCCCGAGCATTCTCTATCACAACAACCATGACGGCACGTTCACCGATGTGGCGGTGGTGGCGGGTGCGGCTTTCAATGAAGACGGTCGCGCCCAGGCAGGCATGGGCAGTACCATTGCCGACTTCAATGGCGACGGCAAACTCGACATTTTTCGCACCAACTTCTCCGACGATACTTCCACGCTTTACCGTAACAATGGGAACGGGACGTTTGACGACGTGACTTTTGCCGCCGGGTTGGGCTTGCATACTCAATACCTGGGATGGGGTGTAATGTTTTTCGATTTCGATAACGACGGGTGGCCCGATCTCTTGCTGGTCAACGGCCATGTCTATCCCGAAGTAGATAAGCAGCACCTGGGTAGCAATTTTCAAGAGCCCAAAATCCTGTATCACAATACCGGCAAGGGAACGTTTACCGACGTTTCAGCCGACTCGGGTCCGGCGATAACGGCCGTAACTTCCGCCCGCGGGCTTGCAGTTGGCGATCTGTGGAATGATGGGCGCCTTTCGGCCGTGATCAGCAACATGAACGCCGCACCCATTTTGCTGGTTAACCAGCAACGGTCCGCCAACCATTGGGTAGCCTTCCGCGCGATCGGCACCAGATCCAATCGCGATGGTATTGGCGCACGTGTGGCCATGAAAGCCGGCAATCGAACCCAGATTGATGAAGTGCGAAGTGGCTCCAGCTACTCGTCAAGCAGTGACATGCGCGTGCATTTCGGACTCGGGCAGACCAATAAGATTGACTTCGTGCAGGTGCGCTGGCCCAGCGGGCTTACAGAACGTTTTGAGAATCTTCCGGCGGATTCGATCGACGATTTGAAAGAAGGAACAGGAACTGCCGTCGATTCCGCGAAAACGCCGTGAACTGCACCGGGAAGCAAGAATGACTTTGCTCTCGCACCGCTCTACACGTAGTATTCTCGTCTCGGCAAACCACGTCATGCAGTTGCTTGGGGAGAGGTCAGCGTGAATCGCCCAGGAGTCATCACAGTTGTCGCACTACTTACCCTATTGCCCCGTCCGGGGCTACGCGCTCAGGAAAGCAATGTCCCGCCGTCTGAGGGAAGCGTGCAAGCATCCAGCAGTAGTGATCCCTGGTGGAAGCATGCTGTGATTTACGAGGTCTATCCTCGCAGCTTCCAGGATTCGAACGGCGACGGAGTCGGGGACATCAATGGAGTCACATCCCGCCTGGACTATTTGAAGGATCTGGGTATTGACGCGATCTGGATCACGCCCATGTATCCCTCGCCCCAGGTAGACTTCGGCTACGACATCGCCGACTACGAAGCGATCGATCCGCAATACGGCACCATGGTGGACTTTGACCGGCTGGTCAGCGAAGCGAAGAAGCGGAATATCCGCGTCATCATGGACTATGTTCCGAATCACACTTCCGACCAGAACCAATGGTTTCTCGAGTCACGCTCCTCACGCACCAGCGCGAAGCGCGATTGGTATATATGGCGCGACGGCAAGGGTCCGGGGAAGCCGCCGAACAACTGGCAGTCGTGGTTTGGCCACTCTGCATGGACCTTCGACGCCGGCAGCGGACAGTGGTACTACCATTACTTCTACATCCAGCAGCCGGACTTGAACTGGCGCAATCCCGAGGTCCGCAAGGCGATGTACGACGTGCTGCGCTTCTGGCTTGATCGCGGCGCTGCGGGCTTTCGCATGGATGCGGTTTCACGGCTCTTCGAAGATCCCGGTTTGCACGACGATCCCATCCTCCCCGGAAAGAACGCTTTCGGCGACCCCAACATCAAGCACAAGTACACCGACGATCTGCCTGAAGTTCACGATGTGCTGCGCGATATTCGGAAGCTGGTGGACAGTTATCCCGGCGACCCCGTTCTGATCAGCGAAGCCGACGAGCCTGATGTCCACGAGCTGGTAAAAATGTACGGCCCCAACAACGACGAAGTGCAGCTTCCGATGGATTTCCAAATTGCCGACGTGAACCGGCTATCTGCGCCAGAGTTCCGCCGGCTGCTGGATGAAATTGAATTCAATCCGGCGGAGGGTCAGCCGTACTATTTTTTCAGCAACCACGATCAGGCGCGCACTTGGGACCGTTACGGCGATGGTGTGCATAACGATCAGATCGCGAAGCTCATGGCGACACTGCTTTTAACCACGCGCGCCACGACGCAAATGTATTACGGAGAAGAGCTTGGCATGCGTACCACGGTGCCCACCCGCAAGGAAGACGTCAAGGACCCGGTTGGCAGAACCGGATGGCCCAAGGACAAGGGTCGCGATGGCGAGCGAACGCCCATGCAATGGGATGACACGAAGAACGCCGGTTTCAGCGCGGGTTCCAAGACCTGGCTCCCCGTGCCTGAGAGCTACCGTCAGTACAACGTGGCGGCGGAAGGGCATGATGCTGGTTCGATTCTGAATTTTTACAAGCGGCTGATTGCTATGCGACGCCAACTTTCCGCCTTGCGAACTGGCAATTACGTAGCGGTGAATCGTGACGATTCGAACGTGCTGTCGTATCTTCGGCGGGGTTCCGGCGGAGAAGCCTCGGTTCTGGTTGCACTCAATATGAGCGCCGAGCCACGGAGGGTAAGCTTCCATCTGAAAGGTTTTGGTCTATCGGGGACGAAGGCTCACCTTCTACTGGCTGCGCCACAGCAATCTTCTTTGGATCTCTCACTTGATCAAATCACGCTGGAACCATTCGCGGTGGCCATCGCCTCGGTGAATTAGGAACTAGCTGCGCTTGGCGGTGCCGAACTTTTCGGCACGAATTACTCCTTCGCCTTCCCTTACGAATAGAAGCTGGTTGACCGCGGCGTCTTTAATTGTGTCCACTTGCCCACTGGGCCAGCAAACCTCCAAAATTTCCACTTTGGTTGCTTCGCCCAGACCGAAATGCACGCGCAGATCGCTCTGTGAAAAATAACTTCCGCCACTTCTGACTTCGTCCGTCTGGCGGTGCGCTTTGCTCTCGCTCGGCGGCCTGGTAACACAGCTGATCCGGGCGCCGATGCCGCTGCGATTCGATTTCGCGCCGATTGCTTTGATTTTGATCCAATTATGGCCTGAGCTCGAATCGCAACGCAGAAGCTGGGGAAGGCCATTCACCGTATTGACGACCACGTCTATGTCACCGTCGTTGTCAAAGTCTCCAAAAGCGCATCCCCGCGCCGGTGCGGGCGTGGAGATTCCCGGTCCGGCGTGCTCGGAGATATCTTCAAACTTGCCATTACGCAGATTCCGGTACAGCAGCTTGCGCTGCGCATACCCAGCCTCTGTCTTCAGTTGCTCTACCTCCGGATACACGTGGCCGTTGCAGATCAGAATGTCGGGCCAGCCGTCATTATCGAAATCCAGAAATCCGCAGCCCCAACCGAGGAATTGGGTGTGCGCACCGAGTCCCGCGGTAAATGTTGTGTCCTCGAAATTGGCGCCGCCCACGCTGTGATAGAGGGATGGAGTGTCGCCGGCAAAATTTGTCTTCGCGATATCCAGGTTGCCGTCCAGATCGTAATCGGACGCCGCAATTCCCATGCCGGCTTGCGGCTTGCCGTCTGGACTGAGCGCGCATCCCGCCTCAATGGCTATATCGGTGAACTTTCCATTCTTTTTATTTTGATAAAGCGCGCTCGGCGAGGAATCGTTCGCGACATAGATATCAGGCCAGCCGTCATTGTCGAAATCGGCGGTCAGAACTCCCAAGCCAAAGGTGCCGTTCGCATTCGCAATGCCGCTGGATTCGGAAACATCTTTGAATGTGCCGTCGCCATTGTTGTGGAATAGTATGTTTTTTCCGCCCTTCAGTCCTGGCGGCCCGCAGGCAACCATTACGCCCTTGTAAAGACATGGCCCGGACTCGGGGACCGGCGCGGTTGAGAGATCGAGATCGATGTAGTTGGCCACGAACAGGTCGAGTTTCCCGTCGCGATCGTAGTCCACAAACGCGCAGCCGGTATTCCACCGCTTGCCGTTACCTCCCATGCCGGCTTTATCGGTCACGTCGGTGAAGGTGCCGTCACCATTGTTGTGATAGAGAACGTTTTTGCCGAAGTAGCTCACGAACAGATCATCGAAACCGTCGTTATCGTAATCGCCGACGCATACGCCCTGACCCCAGCCGTGATGAATCAATCTGGCCTTTTCGGTCACATCGGTGAAAGTGCCGTCGCGATTATTCTTGAAGAGATGCGAGGTAGGTTCTTCCCCATGCGGAAAGCCCTCGAGCCGCCATCCATTCACCACAAAAATATCGAGCCATCCGTCATTGTCATAATCGTAAAATGCGACGCCGCACCCGGTGGTTTCCAGCAGGTACTTGTTCTTGTGCTCGCCGCCGTAGATTGTCGTGGCATTGAGTCCGGCCTGCCTTCCCACGTCAACGAAGCTGACATGAATGCCTTGCTTCTCAAGCGCGGGATCCGAAGGCAGCGCCCATGCAGGTGAGGTGAACCTGAGAAGATCTTGAAGCGGAAGAACCAGAGCCGACCGGCTGAGAGATTGCAGGAAAAAACGGCGTGATGAGGACAAAAGGCTGGATACCTTCCCAAGTTTGGATCGTGTTACAATTCGCCGCTACTTTTATAGTAAATGGCTTCTCGCTTTGGCAAGTCGCAGCGCGCGCTAGGCCAACTCCTACCATGTTAGACGCTGTTATTCTACCGCGACCCAGGTTCCGACGGCTCGTCCTGTGGAGCGTGCTATTGGTATTCCTGCAGGCGGCAAATGCCCAAGAACTGGAACTGTCCCGCGACGCACGACCCTGGGAGTTCTTTTGTGCGGTCGGAACTCGCGCGGGCCTGTTCGGCAACGAGAGCGGTAATCTGGAAGCCTGGGTCTATCCGTTGAAGATCCTGCGGAATTTTCATTTGCGGTTTCTGACCGAGGGCCGCAGCCAGCCGGCGGAGGCTCTGGTTCGAAGCGTCAGTGTTCGTCCGGAATCCAGCACCATTGTTTACGCCAGCGACACCTTCTCGGTGAAAGAAACCCTGTTCGTCCCGGTGCATGAACCCGGTGCTGTGATTACCCTGGAGGTTGAAAGCGCGCACCCGCTGGAAGTCGAGGCGGCATTCCAGCGCGACTTCCAGTTAGAGTGGCCGGCTGCTTTGGGCGGCACATATTCTTTTTGGGAGGCAACTGTTCACGCCTTCTACTTCGGAGAGGAGCAAAAAAAGTATGTAGGAATTGTCGGTTCGCCCGATGGTACGGTTGCCTCGCAGGAATATCAGACAAATTATTCCTCATCCGAGGAAAGCGCGCTTCGTCTGGGAGTTACCGTCAAGGGAAAACAAACCAAAGTCATCGTCATCGCAGGCTCGCTGAGTGGCCGTGCCGATGCGGAGACTACTTATCAGCGCCTGCTGGCAGATTACGCCGCGGAAGCGAAGCTCTCCGCGAAATATTACAGCGATTACCTTGCCCGTACTGTCGGCCTGGAGTTGCCTGATGCCAAGTTGCAGACGGCTTATGATTGGGCGCGGGTCAGCGTGGTCCAGGGATTAGTCTCCAATCCCTTGCTGGGCACGGGTCTAGTGGCAGGCTATCGAACTTCGGGCACCAGCCAGCGCCCGGGATTCGCCTGGTTCTTTGGACGGGATTCATTCTGGACCGCTCTTGCGCTTGATGCCGCAGGCGACTTCGCAACTACCCGGAGCGCGCTGGAGTTTATCTCAAAATATCAGCGGGCGGACGGAAAGATCCCACACGAAATTTCACAGGGCGCGAGTCTCGTGCCCTGGTTCACTGATTTTCCGTACGGATATGCTTCCGCGGATGCAACCCCTCTTTACCTGATTGCCGCCAATGATTACGTGACCGAGAGTGGGGACGTCGCTTTCGCCCGCGAAAAATGGGAGAGCCTTTGGAAAGCTTATCAATTTTTACGCTCGACCTACGATTCTCAGGGTCTGCCGCAGAACTTCGCGTTTGGACATGGCTGGGTGGAAGGTGGCCCGCTGCTGCCGGTCAAAACCGAGCTCTACCAGAGCGGGGTGGGAGCACAGGCCTTGTCCGCGCTCTCGAATCTGGCACGCCTCGCCGGGAAGGATGGCATCCGCAGGCAGTTGGCCGATGAGTTCGCGAAGCAAAAATCACTCGTGAACCAGGCATTCTGGTCGGCCGAGTCAGGCACCTATGCTTTCGCCCTCGATAACAATAATCAGAAAGTTATAGAACCGAGCGTGCTGGCAACCGTTCCAATGTGGTTCGGTCTGCTGGATCCAGAGAAGGCCGCTTCCATGATCGCGCAACTTGCCAGCCCGGAGTACCAGGCCGATTGGGGCATGAGAATCATCTCTTCGAGCGCCTCGCGTTATGATGCTGGCGGTTATCACTACGGCTCGATCTGGCCGCTTTTCACCGGATGGGCATCAGTGGGCGAGTACCGCTATCATCGGGCACTTCCCGCATATTTGAACTTGCAGGCCAATGCTCAACTGGCGCTTGACGGATCGCTGGGACACGTTTCGGAGGTGCTTTCCGGCGATTATTATCAGCCCCTCTCAACCAGCTCTCCCCATCAGATTTGGTCTTCGGCAATGGTGATCAGTCCGTTGCTGCGCGGACTCTTCGGGCTGGAGACGGATGCTCTCAACCGGCGGGTGGTACTGGCCCACCACGTTCCGGTGGACTGGAGATCATTCGCTATGCATAACGTTCACGCCGGGGATGCCTCGCTCGATTTGATTTTTCACAGATTGCCGGGTGAGATCGCACTCAAGATCAGGAGCACTGGAGACGCAACCCTGGATTATTCTCCTGCCTTCAGCCCTCGCGCTCAGGTCGTGAGCGCGGAAGCGGGCGGCCATCGTGTCCCATTCCGCCTCGAAAAGAGTGATTTTGACCAGCATGTTTGTGTGCAGGTCCCTGTAAAGAAGGGTGAAACCATCCTGCGAATCAGTGTCAAAAATGATTTCGGTATTGGACTTCATCCATCGCTGCCGCCACTCGGCAGCCGCAGTCGAGGACTGCGTGTACTTTCTGAGTCCTGGTCTCCTTCCAGGGACGCGGTGACCTTTGACGTCGCCGGGGCTGCGGGCTCGCATAATGAGCTTTCCATCTGGAATCCCGGCGAAATTACGTCGGCCGAGGGCGCGCAGCTCAGCGAAGGCAAGCTGCTGGTAGAAATTCCGGCGAGCGACTCCGGCCCTTATCCGCATCAGAAATTTACTTTGTATTTTCATGGGAGGCAGTGATGCACATTCACGTGCAATTTTCGGATCTGGTCCACTGGCTGCGCACCGCGGTACTGCTGGCGGTTTGTCTGGCGCCAATCGCCGCAACCTCCCAGAACAAGCGGTTGGATGCTGAGGGCCATCAGTGGTGGCAGCATGCCGTGTTTTACGAGATCTATCCACGCAGCTTTGCTGACAGCAACAACGACGGCGTTGGCGACCTCAAGGGAATCGCCTCAAAACTTGATTACTTAAAGGACCTGGGAGTTGACGCAATCTGGATTAGTCCCTGCTATCCGTCGCCGCAGGTGGATTTTGGCTACGACGTTTCCGATTACGAGAACATTGATCCTATGTACGGAACTTTGGGGGACTTCGATAAACTCCACCAGCAGGCGAGCCATCGCGGCATTCGCATCATCATGGATTTTGTCATTAACCACTCGTCGGACCAACATGGCTGGTTCAAAGAGTCCCGGTCATCTAAAGACAATCCCAAGCGTGACTGGTATGTATGGCGCGACGGTAAAGGTGAAAACCAGCCTCCCAATAATTGGCTCTCCACCTTCGGTGGTCCCGCCTGGAAATACGACGCAACCACCGGCCAGTGGTATTACCACTATTTTTATCCCGAGCAGCCCGATCTGAACTGGCGAAATCCGGCAGTGGAGAAGGCGATGTTCGACGTGACCCGGTGGTGGTACAAGCGTGGGGTCAGCGGATTTCGGCTGGATGCCGTGGACACCATTTTCGAGGTGGCCGATTTGAAGGACAATCCGATCCTTCCCGGAAGCAACCGCTAC
>JBBSFW010000051.1:0-27925 GCA_038254805.1 Terriglobales bacterium | reverse complement strand
CTGATCTGTTCCATACTCAGCCGTTCTCCGCTCTTCATGCTGACGTTCAACTCCCAGCATGCCGCCTTCGATCTCCTTCAGGCTCTCTCTGCGTTAGAAACACACCTTGGCTCCAGGCTCATCCTGCGTTATACAAGACTAGGCTTCTTCCAGTCGTCGGACGAATTGTAGCGGGCCGCCCGATCACTAGCGGCCAGCACGTCGAAAAAGAGATCCTCGTTTCGGACGACTTTGCTCCACGAGGCAAGGCCTTCATCCTCCGCGTGAGCGGAGACAGCATGGAAGGTGTTGGGATTCTCGACGGGGACCTAGTCGTCGTACGGCAGGCAAAAACCGCTAGTTCAGGGAGCGTGGTGGCAGTGACCATCGATGGCGAGTCAACGTTGAAATTGTTCCAGCAGAGGAAAGGCAGGTCGGTGCTCGTTGCTGCGAATCCTAAATACGCGCCGATCGAGATCAAGTCGGCGGCCGTCCTTCATGGTGTAGTGACCGCCGTAATGCGCGTCCTCCATGAGGGGATCCCGAGCGTTGTCTCATGGATGCACTCGGAATTGAATGAGCGATGAGCAGCAAAACTGTGACGGAGAAGACGGCGCATTGGCAGCTGTTCTCTCGGCGGCTCACCGAAACATGTCGGACCTCCAATTTCGGCCCTTGCCGATTATGGTGGACCGTGCGACACGAGGGCCTTTTGACAAGAATAGGGAGGATGATGGCTTGGTCTTAGGCATCGGATTCGACTTAATAGACCTTTCGGACTTCACTCGCACCCTGAAACGATCTGGCGAGCGGTTCATTCAGCGGATTTACACCAAGGAAGAAATAGAGTACTGTCGAGCCCAACCCCACCCTGTTCAGTCCTTCGCAGTCCGGTTCGCTGCCAAGGAGGCGGCGATGAAGGCTCTGGGCATCGCCGGTCAAGAGGGGCTGTCCTGGCGCGATTTCCACCGAAATATGGATGCTCATTCAAGCGGCCGCCAGCCGGCGTTCCGCGCGCGGGCGGCCGGTCTCCTTCCCGCGCAGATCAAATGTAAACGAAAGCCGGCTGAGCGGCGCGCCCGACGTCTGCCACGGACGGGTCTGCTTGAGATCGATGTGACCGACCCGGCTGTCGCCGGGACGTGCGCCTAACACGCGCTCCACTTCGCCGCCCACATCGTCATCAGCGCTTGGGATCAGACGGTCATCCCGGAATAATAAGAAGCCCGCCTTATTCAGGTCATCGATATTCCAGAGATAGCCGGCGCCGCTGTTCTCTTTCAGCCGGACGAAGGCGTCGCGAGAATCACCTTCGATCGTGGATCCCTCGTCGGCCTCGGTGAGAACCCAAACATCGGGATACCAATTCTCAGCTGATAGCCATCGAGCAGATCGCGCTTCAACTGCTTCACTTCGACCTGCCGAAGCTCGCCAAACGCAGTCTCATCGATCAGGCCGTTACGAAATAGCGCCAGGCACGTGGCTTGGTAGCTGGCGGCCGCCCTCAAAGAGAGCTGGTAGACAACGCCCGGGGTAGTCAGGTTGCGACGGGTCCAGTGGTGGCGGGCAGCTTGTGAAATGAGAAGCCATTTCGGGAGCAGGAAACCGGTCGCGAAGGCATTCGCAGCAGCCTCAAGCGGATCGTAGTTCCAACTGGGGACTCGGATCGAGTCAGCATGGATTCATCGTCGAGGCTCGCCTCGTGGCCCATCGCGGCATGCCCCAGTTCGTGGGCTCCGGTGAAACGCTGCACGCTTAGCGGGCGCTGGGTGGTGACGATGATTCCGGGAACTGGTCCCGGCAGGAAGGCGCCGAGCAGACCCTCAAGCGGTCGGAACATCAGGGGAATCTTCTCTTTCACGATCGTTCCAAACACGTCGACATTGCTCGCCTGCGCTTCAACCTGGCGGCGCAAATCGAACTCTCGGTGAATTTTGGCCGCTGCCCTCGCTCCCTGAAGAATTGCGTCGCGTCGAGACTTCATCGCTCACTCCTTCTCGGCCATGGATCGAGCTCGGAGATATTCAGCAAACCGAGTGAGCTCGTCACGGTCTCGGTTCGATAGTTTGGAGGCGGCGCGAGCCAGGTGCGCCACCTGGGGCGGCAGTGCCACCTCGGCAGTTTCCTCCCCGGTGAAGTACCCGACGGGCCGTTGATAGAGACGGGCCAGTTTCTGCAGTTCGAGGGCCTCGACCTTGCGCTGTCCGGATTCCATCAACGAAATTGCCGTTCTCGGCACGCCCAGTTCGCGCGATACGTCATCTTGTGGTAGTTCAAGATACTCACGGGCCTCCTTCAGGCGCCGGGCCATTTCAGTTCTTTCAGAATCGGCTTTGGATGACATAGTTACCTCTTCAGGTTTCAGTTGGATATTGCTCGAAGTGCAGGGCCGCAAGCTTTCCATCCAGATGCTCGACCATCTCGTCGCAACTGTGGTAGCCGCCACGCTTGATCACAGAATCAGGTATTTCGTACCCAGTACATCCTCCAGGTCCAGGACGACCTCGACGGCATGATGTGAAGAAACGACGGGAACCAGATCAAACACGGTTCCGCTGTTCGGTTGGAGTTCGTCGACGGGGTCGGCAATCTTTGGAAGTTCTTCTTGCTCACGTCCACCAATCCCGGATGGCTACCTGGCCTGCTGCTTCGGGTACGGTGGACTCGACTGCTTTTTCAGTGGAAGACCCATAGTGCGCTCCCTCTGTGAGATTATCAAAACACATCATGTGCGATTGTCAAACATTTTCTTTCTCAGAAGATGACCGGCGGGTGGTTTTTCGGCGGGGGGCGCTGCGGGGGGTTCGCTCCCATGAGTATGAACGTCGCTGAGACCGTTGGCGGGGAGACCGGACCATCCACCCCTCCGGAGGGGCATTATTGTGATATGTTGATGATGTCGTGAAAGTGGACTGTGGATGGCTTCGGTGCTCGTTTGTGCGGTTGTCAGCAGAGGGCCGGTTTACTGTCCGTTTTAATGTCCATTTTGCGATCAGACCCCATGGTTCTGGATGGATTGCAGGGACGGTATAGACTGGCCGCGAACCGGCTAAATCCTTACCGGACAGTTAAGTAGCGGAAAACAGAGGAAGGCGGGAGTAATTCAGTGGTAGAATGCCAGCTTCCCAAGCTGGACGTCGCGGGTTCGAACCCCGTCTCCCGCTCCAATCTTTTGAATCACTTGCATAAATTCGTTCCGCCCTGTGCTCCGTTTGTGCTCCGATTACATCACTGCCAAGCTTTTTTCTAGCTGGTTCACCGCCGCCTGCCTCAATTCGACCGGCGACTGCGTATAGACGTTCTGGTTCACGTCGAGCGTATGCCCCAGTTGGTCCGCCACCAGTTTGCCGTCCACACCCAGCGCCTTCATCAGCGTGGCGTGCGTTCGGCGCATCACCAGAAAATTCGCCCATCCCAAGCCGACCTTTACGAGCGCCGGTTCCATGTATCGCCGCCAGCAATTGTCCTTCGATAGCGGCGTCATCCGCTCCGAAGGAAAGACCCAGGCATCCTGGTGGGTTTCCACCGCCCGTATGCGCCAAAGCTCGATTTCTGCCAGCAAGCCCTCGGAAAGGGCCGCCTTGCGCATCGAGTTTTCAGTTTTGGGCGTATCGATCATGCCTTTATAGACCCGCTGGCGGATATCCGCATAGGTAGCCGTCGTCTGGCCCCACGTGAGGGCGAAGATTTCACCGGGACGCATCCCGGCGATGACGGCCAGTTTCGCTATCAGCCGTTCCCGCTGTTCGAGAACGCCAAAATGGTGTTGCACCTCCTTCATGGTCATCACCCGCCGAACGGGTTTCTTTGCGTCCCTGGGCGTGAACAGCAGCAACGCCGGATTGCGCTGAACATAGCCCTCGGCCACGGCCATATCGAACACCTGTTTCATGTCCCACCGCAAATGATCGACGACCGAAAACGCAGATCGCTTTTCACCTTCGCATCGAGCACATCCTGCAGCTCATCGCGTTTGAAGCTGGAAAGCTCCCGCTCCCGGAACGCCGCCACAAGATGCACTGATACGCGGTTCACATTGTTATCCCGCGTCGAGTCCTTCCACTTCCGGCTGTAGTAAGGAAAGTAGACTTGCTCGACGAATTCACCGAAGCGCCAGGTCTTGCTTTCCTGCCGCTTGGCGTTTTCAGCGTCCACGAGGACGCGGACCGCTTGCCTGGCTTGTGTCTTCGACATGGATTTGACGAGGCCGAGCATGCGGCTTTTCCGCTTGCCATCGACCCACCGCATGCCGACCCATCGGCCACGTTGTTTCTTGATACCTCCTGTCTGGTACCGTTTGCTGCGCATTGATTTCTCCTATGCGCGTTTCGCGGCACCCCGAGCTGGCGATACCGGGATCGTAGCACGGATAACGGCATTTTCGTTGTGCTCGATCCATGAGCGCAGGGCCTCGCGGCGGACAAGCTTGCGGCGGCCGAGGCTTACGGCGGGAATAGGAGGACAGCCGGGCACCCGGCCCGCGATGACGTTGGAGACATGCGCCTTGGAGCAGTGCAGGAGTTCCGCCACCGCCCCCAATGTCAATAGCCCGAAATCATCCAGTCGATCCATAAAACTCTCTCTTTTCCTGCCAGCTCACGAAACTCTACTCATGCGACGAACGCTAGCCAGAGAACACTCTCGCTATCGGCCGCAAAATCGCCGGGGAAACGCAAACGCGATACGCGCGCCCTTTCGTAACCCCGACCTTCAAACATTGCTGTATGCACTTCTAATTGAGAATGCGGCCTAATGAGTTGCGACCGTGTTCGCTGCAATCAGGCGGGCGCTATAGTCCGGCAAATGCCGCATGGCGTCCGCGCGGGAAGGGGAGGACGAGGCGCGCGGCAGCAGCCATTCCACCACGTCCGGCGCGGTGTTCTTGCTTCCGCCGGCACTGGCCGTGCCGGCGGCGCCCGGAAGGACCGCGCGGCGCAGCTTTGCGGCGAGCTTCCAGAAGAGATAGAGCACCACGGCGCCCCACAGCAGCGTCAACGCCTGGCGCAGCGCTGCATTCGCTCCCGGTGCGGCGATGACGACGGGAATCAGCACAAGGGACAGCGCCGCAACGATGACTCCCGCCCAGGGAGAAGACACCTTACGCTTGCGTGCTCTGGGCGTTGCCGGTGGTGGCGAAGCGCTCGCTGCCCCCATGCCCTGCCAGGCCGTCCACCACTGGTCATATTTTCGTACGTCCCGGACGGCCCTGCGCACGCCCGCGACACTACCTATGGCAGCGAACGCCAGCCATGAGGACACCGCGCCATCCAACCAGCCCAGGACGACCAGGCCCACGCCGAGATAAAGCACGTTTGCGACGCGAGGCGTTCCCATCCACCGCGTCATTGGAGTCGGTTGATTCGTTGCGCGAACCTCCTGAGCATCATGTTGCCCCCCCGATGCTTTGAACACGCGGCCCCCTGAAACCAGATGCCGCTGACGATATTGCCGTTCGCCCGGCCTCCGGTCTTCAGGATGCGGGCGAACTCTCCCGGCTCAATCAAATATTCCATGCTTTCTGTACAGCCACAGCTGACGTTCTCGCTCAATCCGCGCCCGCGGTTGTTTCCCCAATTGTTTCCGGTCCCGCTGTTGCTGCCGGAATTGGAGTTGAGGCTATAGCCTTGGCCGCTCGAAGAGCCATAGCTTGACGAGCTGCCGGTGTTCTCGCTCTCGCCCGCCGACATGCCCTCGTTAAAGTTTTGCGAGCTTCCGACGTTCACACTCCTGCGGCGCGTAATGTCCTTGCCAATCACGCGCGCGGCATATTCATTCGTCTCCGGGCACGAGTTGGCATGATACACATGCGTCATAAACTTGCCCACCAGCGCGTGAGCGGCATCGCGCGGATTGTCGCCGCCCATCTTGGCGTAATAGGCCGGAAGCGATTGCGTGAGGAAGACCGGGCAGCACTTTGACGAGCGGCAAATGCTGATGAACTCCCCGTCATAGGAGTTCACCGTTTCCTGGGCTTCGTCGCTCCAGAGGAACACCGGGCGTTCCCGGTGTTCCTGGGGCGAGGCTATTGCGGCCTAGAACCGCACGCTGCCACATATATTTAAAAATCTGCTGCGCAATGATGCCGTCCTCGTTCCACGTTGTAGTAGGCATTGCCAGCACGATAACCGCGCCGTGAAAGGTCAGCTCCGGCACCACCGTAGTACGTCCGCAAAAGATGCGGTTCAGCCTGCCATGCCTGAAGCGGTCAAGCACCGTTGTCACGCTGATAACGATGTTGCCGCGCGTTTTTTCAGGAATGGCCGGGTACGCCTCGGCCCAGAAGTTAATGGCGTCGGTGAGCGCCTGGCGAGCGAGCGGCACCTTGGGATGACGCGCGGCCCTGTCCATCACTTCGTACATGAAGGAGCGGCTTTGCCACTCCGGGTTAGTAACGTCTTTCGTGCTGGTGGGAGCCGTATTGATGAAGCGGATAATGTCGGGAATCGTCAGTACGCCGTTTGCTGCATAGAGTGGTGGAATCGTATAGCGCAGCACTTGCCGCGTTGCATCCTCCCAAAAAGCTTCTCCCCCGCGCTGGCTTGCCGTGGGACTGGCTTTCTTCGCCGCCTCAAGGATGCGCATCAAACATTCCGTTACTGTCCCTATGCCGTCCACGCCCTGGCGAGCCATTTCATAGGCGAGGAAGTTGAAGCCCTCGCTTTCATCGAAGAGGATGAGGGACTTTTCGCGGCCATGTTGGCGCGCGTAGCGTTGCTGCAGTTCCACCTCATCCGGTTTGACGGCTGTTACCAAGCCCCCGAAGCCAGCGCGCAAGTACGCGCCCGCGAGCATTTTTCCCGAGCCGGAAGTTTTCCCAGACCCGATGCCGCCAAGCACATGCACTCCGGCGCAGGCATCGCGCAGGGTGAAATTGTCTTGCGCCGAAAGCTGCAATAGCGGCGCATCGAGATTGCTTACGAATGCCATGATTTTTTCCTTTCGTAAAATAAAAAGCCCCGGCATGCCCAATGCTCTCGGGCAGTTCACCGGGGCTTGGCTGCCCTCAAACCTTCAGCGGTCGAGGTCGATATCCTGAGCCTGGTCGCGGTCCGGCTCCATCTCCCGGCTATGCGTGCTGCTTCCGAAAGACGGCTCCGCTTCCCGCGCCTCGGGCCATTGCGCGCCGTCCGGCCCGTCCGTGACCGCGCGCCCATACATCGGTTCTTCGACTACCTTCTGGCGAATGTCGGTTACCGCATCCGCCAATCCGTTCCAAAGCTGTTCACCCAACGTTTGTTTGCTCATAGCGCTTTACTCCAGATAGAGAACCACTCCCCCGAACACCGTCATGCTGAAAACGAGCAGCGCCATCCCGAGGGCCATGAAATAGCCCACGGTGCACGCGCCGCAGATGCAGAGCGAATAAAGAAAACTCGCCAGTGCAAGGCCGAAGGCCCAGGCCAAGACCTTGCACATGCGGTTAAACGCCGACTCCTGCGTCATGATTTCCTCCGCAGAGTGTGAACAAGCCCCACCAGCCCGGCAGGCACGTAGAGTAAAGCCGGTAACGGCGTCGGTATCGCCGTCAGGAAGGCAAGAATACCCGCCTTGATGGCTGCGTTTTCGGAATCATCGCCGTACCATTTCATCTGTGCCTTATAAGCGAGGATTCCCAGGACGATGCTTGCAGCAAGCGGAATAGGGAAGCTGGTTCCCAGGCTTCCGGCTTCCGCGCCAAAGAGCATCGCGTCCATGACGAAGGTTAAAAAGGCGATGCCGGGATGAAGCCCGAACATCTGCCCGAATCCCCGCGCGGCTACGTGATGGGGAGCGGCGTTTGCGTGGGATAGCGGCTCCAGTGGCCGCTCCTCCCATGACGACGCATCCGCTGACGCGTCTCTGGTTACTGTGCTGTATTTTTCGTTCATTTGTTTTCCTTTCTTCCGGGGACCTCTTTCCCGGTTTCATGGATTAATGCGGTTGGGAACCTGCGAATCGACGCTCCCGACCCGAGCAAAAAAAATTGTCTGAGCGGGGGATTTTCAGCGCATTTATACTGTGGGTTGAGGCCCCGCTATGCCGGAAGTCACCCAGCCACCGATTGCCCAATTGGCCGAGTGCATCGCCGCCCTTGAGGCGCTTTACAACGACGACAGAAGACTCCGGAAACTCATAAGTTACGCACGGTTCATGGCCTTCAGTGTTAAGGGGGTGCTTCGGTATGCCGACGTGCAGGACCTGCTCCACGAGTCCATCGCAAGAACGCTGGAAGGCAAGCGAAAATGGAAACCGCAAGCGGTGGATTTTGATACTCACCTGAGAGGCTGCATGCGCAGCATCGCGGACGAGCATGCCGGGGAGGCCGCCAGATATTCAGAAAGGGAAATACCAGTCGAGCAGCGCTACAGCTACAAGGAACACCGCTTACGCAGTCTGATATTTGAGAAAGTACGCTCCCGGCTTCAGGGCGATGACATCGCTTTGGCGGTGTTGAACCATTTGTTAGAGGGGCATTCCCCCGCTGAGATTCGGGAGATGCTCAATATTAACCTTGGCGTTTACAATGCGGCGAGAAAGAGAATCTCCCGCTGCATACAGGGAATTTTCTCCCAATGCCACCCTCTGAAAGATGATGACAACCTGTTTTACGGTGACCCTCATGCCTGACCGGAACAACCAAAAAGAAGACCAGACTTCGATAGCGCCGAAGGACTACGGTGACGACGCACAACAGGAAAAGACGATACTTGGAGTGCGCAACCTGGTTGCGGCCTTGTGCGAAGAACCGTTTGAAGCGGAAGTAGAGGACGAGGACGTATCGGACTTAAAAGCGGAGCTTATGGCGTGTGCCCGCCGATATACCTCTAAACTCGAAGAACTCCGCGCCGGAAATCAGGAACCGCCGCCGCAAGATGTGACGTAACGCAGCTTCAGCGGTTGACGGCAGTTACTTCACATGACCTGAGCCGGGAGGCTCATTTTTCTTCTTAGTTCTATCTCGCCATTGCGTCTCATCTGCTTCCCGTACAACCTTTGTTCGCAGCCGGAACGCCTCCTCCTGCTGCGCCGGAGTCAGGTATTTGTCTCCCGCATCCACCATGAAATCAAGCGCCTTCACAAGTTTTTCGGACTGGTCGGAGGATATCTCTTTGCCTTGGCTCCGCGCCTCAAGCGCGTCCGCCGCCGCGTACATATCTTTTGCCTTTTTCCTAAATTCGTCAGCCTTTTCCTCCGAGTTAACCTCTTGCCGCACTTTCTCTAATGCCGCCCGTTCCCTCTTTGTCATCTTGTATTTTTTTGGCATGCGTGATTCGTCGTCGTCCAGCAGGCCGTGCAACAGGTTTTTCAACTGCTCACGCGGCGTGAGGGGTTTCCGGGTTTTCGACACAGGACGGTCATGCAGTTGTTAAAGCTCCGCAGAGCCTACCCGCGTCTGCTCTTTAACTCAAATTAAGTTTTGATGACACCCCCCCGCCGTTGTTCTCAAAAAGGCGTAGTCAGGCGGCAGGATCCGCTTTGCGGATTTCGCCGCCCGGCCAAACCGGTTCGTTGTCTTGAATTGGAATTGGCGGCAGGCCGAACAGCGCCCTGTCCGCATCCCGTATCAGGAACGCCTTTAGCTCCGTCATCAGCTTTGCGGAAAAGTTGTTATCCTTTGCCGCCCATTGCAAGACTGCCGCCCCTGCCAGAATCTTCCGGCGCGTATCGTTTTTGCGCTCCCCGGCCTTGAGCTTGTTGTGCTCCTGCCTGATGCGCGCGTTGAAGGCGTTGCGCTTCTCAATGAGCTGTTTCAGTCTGTTGTCAGCCATGCGGTGTACCTGAAACTTTATGCTCTGAACAAGCGAGTTTCGGACAAACTTTTTAACCGGCCCTGTCCCAAACACCCCTTCCCAAGAGCATCTAGTTGTGAAGGCGGAAAATGGCGCGGGGTCTTTTTTTGTTGATTAAAACAGAACGCCACTATAGCGAGTAAATGTTAAAACGCATCTCAATTTTTCTGATTTCCATGCCAGGGTCAACCGTGTGGACAGAAAGACCGAAGGGCGCACTTATGCAAACTGCGTTTGCGTGCGTCAGGGATTTTGCATCCCTGAACCCTGCACGGTGGCTTTCATGCCCCTACGACCCTGACCAACCCTGCGCGGGTTGGATGCCGGGAACCTTTCGCGGTTCCATCACGACAAAGGGAGGCGACCCCCTCCCCTCGATCCCACCCAACCGTATGCCGGTTGGATACGCAGCAGGGCTTTCGCGCCCTGCACCACGACAAGGGGCGTCCCGCCCTTGCGACCCCGGCAACCCAAGCGCCGGTTGGATGCCGGGAACGTCCTGCCGTTCCAACACGAATCAAAGGCGCGCACATGACCACCGCTGACTGGTACCATTGCAGCGTCAAGCCGGTGAGTCGTTCCGCTGGTCGCTCCGTTGTCGCGGCGGCGGCGTACCGCCTGGGCGAGTGCCTGCACGATGAGCTTTACGCCACGGTGCACGACTACACCCGGCGTCGGGGTGTGGAAGCAACGTTTACCGTTGCTCCCGCCGATGCCCCGGAATGGGCGCATAATCCTGAAAGCTTGTGGAATGCCGCCGAGCGGGCGGAGACGCGCAAAAACAGCACGCTCGCCCGCGAGGTCGAACTTGCCCTGCCCTCCCTCTTAAGCCCCGAAGAACGCCAGCGCATCACGGAGCAATTTGCCGCCGCCCTGGTGGACCGTTACAACGTCGCCGTGTCGGTCGCAATTCACTCCCCCGGCCGCGACGGCGACGACCGCAATTATCACGCGCATATTCTGTTCACCACCCGCGAGATGCTGCCCGACGGATTGGGGAAGAAAACACGGGTGCTCGATGACCGCAAGACCGGCCCGCAGGAGGTGGTAAAACTCCGCGAGCTTGCGGCCGACATCATCAACGAGTCGCTTGCAGCAGTGAACGCCGATATACGGGTGGACCACCGCAGTTTTAAAGACCGTGGCATAGACCAGCAGCCGACCACGCATCTAGGCCCGGCCGCGTCCGAAATGGAGCGACGTGGGGAGAAGACCGAGCGCGGCGACATCAACCGCGAGGCCGAGCACGTCAACATCATGATTGACGAACGCGCCCAGCTCGATACGGAGATTGCGAAGGAAGAGGAGCGGCTGTCCAATCCGCCCGCCACTCCCGAAGAGGCACGGGAACGCATCGACGCGGCGGCGCAGCCGCTCACCACTGCGATACGCAAGCAGGGGCACATCCCCGATATTCAGGACGACGGGTTGACCTGGTGGCAACGGGTCGCCTTGAATATTTCCGTGAAGGCGCGTAGCTTCGCCCTGGCGATTGCTTCAAAAGCCAAGGGACTTTGGCAGGATAGATTCAGCAGGGACAGGGACGACCGGCAAGACCGTGAACGTGGCCCGGATTCAGGACGAGAACGGGAGCCGGACAGCGATAGAGGGCTGGACCGATGAAAGACGACCTACTCAGCGGCAGACTATGGAGCGGAGGCGCGAAGGAGAAGCGCGAACCCGCCCGCCAGCCGGAGCCTTCTGAACAACGGCGGGGGGATGACAAGGTGTTGCCGCTGGTCCTTCCCGACCGCGCCTATGTCGCCTTCGAGATTAAGGATAACCCCAAGCGGCTCCATATCCGCACGGCCTTGCAGGGCTCGTTTTATCCGAGCTATCACCATCTGGCGGATATCCGCTTTGACCATGACCACGAAACCTATTTCACGCTGATTTACAACTTCATGGCGGTGAGGGTGAGCGGGCAGAATCTAGCGCCGGTGGTTCACGCCATCGACGCGGAAGACTGCAAGCGCCTCCATGAGTTTCACCCCAAGCTTCACGACAAGCCGGAGCGCGGAGCGCCCATCATTGAGAAAATCGAAATTGTCGGCAAGGACGTGGATTCATAAGCCAGATTGAGCCGGGAGCGCTTTTAGGCAGCAACAAGCGCCTCTGTAGGGTGCCGATTGCTGACGCTTTCCGCCCAACTGGCATGGGGCGCAGCGGCCGGAGCCTTGTCCAGACCAGCGGATTTAAGCCGCAGCTCCTCACGCCTGGTTTCCGCGTCGAGGAGCGCCGCGAAAGCAGCAGCCGCAGCGGCGTCAGAGCCGCCCAATACCCGCCGCCCACTGCACGCTCGGCCATAGCGTCTTTGACCCGCTGAAGATTAGCGGCGTCCGTCTCGTTGAATCCTTCCATACGTGCCTCACTGGTTGTGGTTGCAGCAACTCCCCCGCGAGCATGATTCAGCAGCTTGCGCCAGGGCAGTTCCTCAGCGACTTCGCACAGCGTCTCGGCTATCTGCGCTTCGCCTTCCATGCATCATGCTCCGGTTGCGGCTTCCGCAGAAGCTACAACAAAGCCGCGAACGCCGGAAGCGAAAAAGCGCTCTACGTCTGCTGCGCATCGCCCTTGTAGTCCGCAGGCGATATTTCCACCAGCCTTCACAGCTTGGTACACGCTCGCGTCTTAACTCTTTCTTAAAATCTCCCCGCGTAGACTGACCGGACACGGATTTGTCAATGGGGGGTGCGGGGATGAAGCCACTTCAAAATGTCGGCGCAATCGTTTCGCTGGTGCTTGCCGCCGTGGGCCTCTTCTGGTTGTGGCAGCCCGGCATGTTCGCCACAGGCCAGGTTTTGTGCATCCTCGGTCTGTTCTCCGCCCTTTCCCTGAGCCTGGGACTGTACGTCTTCCACCTGCGCGACAGAATCGCGGCAATGGAGAAGCGGCTGCGGGATGCCCCATGACTCGGAAACAATCGGTTCCAGGCAGTGCGGGTTTCACCCTCTTAGAGCTTTCGATAGTCCTGGCCATTATTGCCATCGTCACCGGCATGTCCGTTCAAATGGGCATCTCCGTCATCGAAACCGCGCGCCTCACCTCCACCCAGAAGAAGATGAAGACTATCGACGACGCGCTGATGCAGTATCGCACCGCCAACGACCGCCTGCCCTGCCCCGCCGACCTCACGATTAAACAGGGCGCTGCCAATTACGGCATCGAAGGAGCCACTCCCGGCACCTGCACGGGCGGCAGCCCTTTGGCCAATCACAGCGCGGCGGGCGCGACCTATGCGTTTGCGACGGCGGCGGAGGGCGCAGTGCCGGTTGCAACGCTCGGCCTGCCGAACGACTTCATGGTGGATGGCTGGGGCAATCGCTTCCGCTATGCGGTGGACGTGAGCATGACCGCGCTCGGCGCTTTCGCCAGCACCCCGGCAGCCTGCAATTACGGAGCCATCACCGTCAACGATGCGAATGGCGGCGTGCGCACAAGCAGCGCGATTTATGCCCTTGTCAGCCACGGCCCGAACGGACACGGAGCCTATTCCCAGAACGGCGGCATCGTGAATTCGGGCAGCAGCAGTGCCGACGAACTCACCAACTGCCATTGCACCAGAGCGGGAGTTTACAACAATGCCTACGCGCCGAATTACGTCCAGAAGCTCCCGCAATATGACGCGGCCCAGACCGGCAATGCCCTGTATTACTTCGACGACCTGGTGACCTTCAAGGAGCGCTGGCAGATGCGCACCGATTGGGATATAGCGGCCTGCCCGACCGTCTACGTGGCCGATGCCAACAACAATCGGGTGGAAGCGTTTAGTAACACCGGCATTTATCTGCTGGGAATCGGCGCGGGCTATAACGGGCTAGCGGGTTCCATCGGTTCTTCCGGCACCGGCAACGGCCAGTTCAGCATCCCCTACGGCAGCGTTGCCGATACCAGCGGCCACCTCTGGGTCACAGATAGGGACAATCACCGGGTGCAGGAATTCAATAGCAGCGGCAGCTTTCTCATGGGGATTGGCGCAGGCTACAACGGAGTGGCGGGTTCCATTGGCTCTTCCGGCAATGGCAACGGCCAGCTTAACCAGCCATTTGGCGTTGCTATTGACACCAGCGGCAACGTCTGGGTGATGGATACCCAAAATAACCGAGTGCAGAAGTTCAACAGCAGCGGCAGCTTTCTCATGGGGATTGGCGCAGGCTACAACGGAGTGGCGGGTTCCATCGATTCTTCCGGCACCGGCAACGGCCAATTTGCTTGGCCCCTTGGAATCTCGGTTGATGCGAGCAGCAACATCTGGGTGGCGGACTCCTCTAACAACCGACTGCAGAAATTCAACAGCAGCGGCAGCTTTCTCATGGGAATTGGCGCGGGCTACAACGGAGTGGCGGGTTCCATTGGCTCTTCCGGCGCAAGCAACGGCCAGTTTATTTTCCCATACGGCCCTAGCATCGACATAAACGGTAATATCTGGGCCGCAGACAGTGGCGAAAACCGCATACAGGAATTCAACAGCAGCGGCACCTTCCTTAGGGGAGTCGGCGCGGGTTACAACGGAGTAGCGGGTTCCATTGGTTCTTCCGGCACCGGCAATGGCCAATTCAACTATCCTGATGCCGTCCAATCGGCAGCAGGTGACAGCTTGTGCGTAAATCTTGGATGCTGATGAAAAACTCGGTTGAAGGGTGTCGATTGCCATTTTGTGAAACGAGCGCCTCAAGCAACCTGCTGAAATTCATGAATACCGACTTTTCAGTTAGAGCCTATGACACCCCGTTTTTTATTCCGAAAGGGAGTTTTTCATCAGCATCCAAGAATTCAGGGTAGCTTTGCCGCACCTCGCGTTAACGCTTTCTTAAATCTCTCCGCATAAACTTACCCCACGGGATTCTCAATCGGGGAGCGGGATGAAGCGATTCTCCAAAATATTTTGATTCACCGTACTTGCCGGTGGCCTGTCTTCGGCGCTCTGGACCTCAGCCTTGCTGTGGTTCTTCAACGCCCAGACGGGCGAAATGAACGCGCTATGCAGGCAGGGAAAAGAGGGGTGTGGCTCTTGGGAATCGCTTCAGCATGTGTACCGACTCGCCTGTGCAGCGGAAATCTT
Source organism: Terriglobales bacterium (assembly GCA_038254805.1). Classification (GTDB taxonomy): domain Bacteria; phylum Acidobacteriota; class Terriglobia; order Terriglobales; family Acidobacteriaceae; genus Gp1-AA145. The sequence continues at coordinate 13,114 of JBBSFW010000051.1, read as the reverse complement.
CGGAACCCCGCTGCTGTTTTGGTTCGCGTATAAAGCGGGCAGCTGCCTTATAAGCTCGGCCCCCCAAGCAGTAACGGGCGCAGGCCCATGAAGCCCGTCGCACAGCGCGGCTTCACGCTCCTGGAGCTTTCCATCGTGCTTGCGCTCATAGCGGTTATTCTTGGCGGCGGTCTCGTGATATTCACGGGTTACATTCAAAGCACAGCGTTCAACACGACCGTAGCCCGAATGGACGAAATCGAAAAAGCCCTGCTGAATTTCAGCGTCGCCAACAACCGCATCCCCTGCCCCTCCGACCTCCAGCAGATTCCAACCAGCACGACCTACGGGCTTGAGGCGGGCGCATCGGCGGGCGGCACCGCCACCGGCGAATGCGTCACCGGCATGACACCCGCCGCCAATTCCAAATCCGCATCGGGCGCGGAGGAGGGCGGCGTGCCGACGCGTGCGCTGCGATTGCCCGATGACTACATGTATGACGGCTGGGGCAGGCGCTTCCGCTATGCCGTGGACCCGACCTATACTGCCAGCAACTCCCTTCCTTTTCCCATAGGCGGGCTATGCTCTGCCAGCGCCAAATCCATCACCGTGCAGGATGCAGCGGCCGGGAACCGCACCACCACAGGCATTTACGCCATCATCAGTCACGGCGCGAACGGTCACGGGGCCTATACCAGCAACGGCGTCACTTTCAATGCGGCGAGCGCCAACACGGACGAGCAGACCAACTGCCATTGCAACAGCAGCGGCGTCTCCACAACGTACACTCCCACCTACGTCGAGAAAGTTCCCCTGCAGAACCCGGCCAATGCGCTCGATAGTTTTGATGATATCGTGACCTTCAAGGAAGGCTGGCAGATGCAGACGCAGAATTTCCCGCTGACCACTGCTGCTACTTGCGTCTACGTCGTGGATTGGAATCCACGCGTACAAGTATTCAGCACCGGCGGCACTTATTTGGGCCAGTGGGGGGATGGAACAGTAACGCCAACGGCTCCTTATGGAATCCGGGCCAGTTGACTCTTGATGCCGCCGGAAACATCTGGGAGGTGGACTCTTATAACCAACGGGTCCAAAAATTTGACAAATATGGGAAATTCCTCATGGCAATCGGCGCGGGCTATAACGGCGTGGCTGGTGCCGTTGGTTCGTCTGGTTCCGGAAACGGCCAGTTCACCAACCCGATTGGCGTTGCCGTCGATTCCGGCGGCAATATCTGGGCGTTGGACATCACTAATAATCGTGTACAAGAGTTCAACAGCAGCGGAACCTTTGTGAGGGGAATCGGCGCAGGCTACAACGGCGTCAGCGGCTCCATCGGTTCCTCGGGCAGCTTACCCGGCCAGTTTCTAGCCCCATACGGCCTCACACTCGACCGCAGCGGCAATATCTGGGTGGTGGATACCCAAAATTCACGTCTACAGAAATTCAACAGCAGTGGCAACTACGTGAGTATGATCACATTTCCTTCGGGCACCGGCAACGGGGAATTTGGCTACCCGACGAGCATGGCCTTCGACGCGAGCGGCAATATGTGGATAGCCGATACATACCAGAGCCGAGTAGAGAAGCTGAGTCCTAACGGTACATGGCTCCTGACCATCGGCGGCGGTGCTTCCTGCACAGGCTGCGCCAGCACCACCTCCTGCACCTGCAACCCTGGTTCCGCCAACGGCATGCTCGCCAGTGAAATCTTCGGTCTCACCACCGATTCCAGCGGCAACATTTGGGTGCTTGACGGATGGTGCTGCGGTGACCCCACGAATCAACGCGTACAGGAGTTCAGCAGCAGCGGCACATGGATACGTTCCATTGGCGGCCCGCCTCCTTATACGTGTGAAACCAGTCCCAGCGGTTCCATTCCCGCCTGCGCCGCCGGTTCCACCAATGGTCAGTTCAGCACGCCCGCTGGCATCGCCATCAGCAGATGATTGCCCCGCTCTCGCGTGCCTGTACAAATCAAAACCTCCGTTTGGAGGCCGTACGCGCATCGCCCACTTGTTCATAATTCAAGATTTATGCACAGCCAGCGTTTTCGACATTGGATAACCTCGGACTCCTAATGTCGTCGTCGGCGCTCGCTCTTCGATAAACCCAGCGGCAAGATAGAAGCGGTGTGCTGTTTCACTACTGACAACCGAGCATCGTCCATTGCCAAGTTGCCTTGCGCGGTCTTCGAGTGCGTGAAGTAACGCCTTGCTGACTCCCTGAAACCGCGCATCAGGCGATACATACAGCAGATGGATTTCGCCAGCGTCAGTAACCATTCCACCCCCCCGTATGGTTGCATCCCCAATTGCTACAAGAACTGAATACCCCTGCTGCGCTATCCACGAAGCGACTTGTTCTGGAGTTTTGTTGCTGAGCCAGCGCGCCAAAATGCTGGGGTCGTTTCTATGGTCGGCAGCACATAATTCCGAAATTGACCGCCTTAGCACCTGACAGGCGGCTGAGGCATCATCCCTGACTGCATCCCGGATTTCCATCTTTACAAGTCTCCAAAAGCGTGCAGCGTAGAGTTACCGTCTGTCTCCTTGCAAGTAAATAATCCAAATCACAGTTCTTCCTCTAGTGCATCAATCACGATTTATGCACAGAAACGAGAGGCCCGGTTTCATTGGGCTTGCGCTGTGCATAATATATGTGCATAACGTTTGAGAACAACAGCGGGGCGAATCGTGAAATACGGCTATGCGCGAGTATCGACGGACGGCCAGAGCGTTGTGGCGCAAGTGGCGACGTTGACCACAGCCGGAGCCGAGAAGGTATTCAAGGAAACGGCGAGCGGAGCGAAGACCGACCGGGCGCAGCTCCACCGGCTTCTTAACGCCCTCGATGAAGGCGACGTGCTGCTAGTGACGCGGCTTGACCGCCTGGCCCGCAGCACCCGCGACTTGCTCAACACGCTTGCCCTCATTGCCGAGAAGAAGGCAGGCTTTCGTTCCCTCGGAGATACTTGGGCGGACACGACGACGGCGCACGGACGCCTGATGCTTACTATCCTTGCCGGACTCGCGGAGTTCGAGCGCGAGTTGATACGCGCCCGCACCGGAGAAGGCCGCGCCAGGGCAAAGGCAAGAGGCGTGAAGCTCGGGCGGAAATTCAAGCTTACGCCGCATCAGCGCAAGGAAGCGTTAGCCAGGCGCGAGCGCGGGAAGGAATCGCAGACCGAGATAGCCCGCAGCTACAACGTCAGCCACAGCACCATTTCGAGGCTCCGGGCATGAACGCCGTCATCCTCTACCGCATCGACACCGGCAAAGGCATGCACCGCTATTACCGGATGGACGTGCAGCCGGATTTATTCGGGCAATGGTGCCTCATGCGCGAATGGGGACGCATCGGAAGCACCGGGCAGGTGCGCTCTCTCCCCTTCCCTACGCCGCAGAAGGCGCAGGCAGCGCTCGACAAGCAGTGCAACACAAAGGAGCGGCGGGGATATTTCCCCGCTCATGATATGCATTCCGCCGTGCGCAAATCGTGATTGACGCACGGTGGTGAACGCTACTACGGTAAACGGCTTAATGATTCTTTAACCTTTGCTCCGCACAATGAGGAAGCTGTAAATCGCTTCGGAATTCGCTCTTGTACAAAGAACTTCAGCACGGCTTCACGCTCATTGAGCTGAGCATCGTCTTGGTTATCATCGGCCTGATTGTCGGCGGTGTGCTGGTGGGGCAAGAGCTGATACATTCGGCTGAGCTGCAAACCATCATCACCGACGAGAACAAATACATTACGGCAGTAAATACTTTTAGACTCAAATATGACGGCCTCCCGGGCGATATCACGAATGCGACCGGTTTCTGGGGTACCGACCCTGCCGGATGTCCCAATCTCGGACCGTGGACGACTGCTTCCCAACGGGCTACTTGCAATGGCGACGGCGACGGTCTGATTGAAAGCTGGGGCGTGGGCGGAAACACTTCCCCAGCCTTTGAAAATTATCGCGCTTGGCAGCAACTCTCCGACGCGGGTCTGATTCAAGGAAGCTATAGCGGAACGCCGGGACCCGCCGGGGCAATCGATGCCGAACCCGGCGTCAATGTACCAGCGGCCCGAATGAGCATCACCGGGGAATATGAGTGGATGGTCTTTAATGCGAGTTCAAGTAAACCGACCTCCGCATGGCTCAACGTACAGTATCAGACACAGTACCTGCTATTGAGCAATAACTGCTGGCAGGGCACTATCTGCCACGAAACCGCTGGATATATGCTTGGCGGTCAAGACGGCTATCGCATTGACAAGAAAGTGGATGATGGTTTGCCGGGTACGGGCTCGGTGCTCGGAATGGATTGGTGGCAATATCCTTCTTACGCCCCTGGTGGCATTGCTTGTGATAATGCAACACATACCGCATATGCGATTAACGTCCCGCAACCAGTCTGCACGCTCCTGTTTCGTCCGGGGCTTTAAATGTTGTCGCGTGTTCGGAAGTAGGCATGGATTGACTTGATTCACAGCTCAATGAATAGAATTACCCTATGCGGATATCGTGATTTCTGCACGCCGGGTGGTAACAAAACGAGTAGCGCCCTCTCTCAACGCATGACGGCATAGGGAGCAGCAACCATTGCCAGCGGGATTAGAGACAAGAGGGTTCCCACGGTTACGGCCTTCTTCTCTTCTCGCGTGTGGGCCCAAAACGCCAACATTATGCCCAACACTCCAAGTACAGCGCTGAACAGCAGCGCGATTTGTGACAGCGCCACAATATAAGGGCGAGACTGCGTTGAAAAGTTTGAGAGCAGGCCAAGCACAAGAGGAATAACTAGGCTAAGTATCACCGGTAACGGAGAAACCATAAGAAAATATCTGTTGCGTCGCTCAACGAGTTGCTGATGACCAAGAAACACGCTGAGCGCGAGAATCAATCCTCCGCAAGCTATCAGAGTGACCATAAGAACCATAAGCTTGTGCCTGCGTATAAAGAGGAACACCTTACGGCGAACATAACGCCACGTCACGCCTTCTGTCAAAGACGGCCGTCTATAGAGGGCGGCCAACTGTTTTCTGTGCATCAATTGTGATTTGTGCACAGCGCAGCCGAGCTGTCACAAATTCTTAACTTGCGTTAGTGATTGATGGCCTGTCATATAGCACGGAACAACCATGCGATAGGCTTCTTATGTCCGAGGAAAGTTTCACTGATAGAATTTCACGACAAATCGACCCCAAAAATAGTAGCAGCGAGACGATAGATGCGGTGTTGACGCAAGCTCGTAGTTCTATATTCAGCATGGGAAAATTGCTTGACTTGCCTCTTTCTGAACGTCGAGCGATTGCCAACGAGGCGCAACCGATATTTGATGCGATAGCAAATAGCCCTGACCCCGGCAAAGAGTCTTTTGTCCAGTTCTCCGAGCAAAACGAGAGGCTGATGTCTATCGATGGAAGTAACGCCTTCGAGTTGGCTAAACGAAACATTTTGACCGAAGTGGTTCACGGGATTCGGGTGGCCATAGGCCCTAAATCTGTTGAGCTAAATCCCTCAAAGTAATCGGATGATGGCCGGGACTGTTGTAGCAGCATCTTACAGAACAACCGCTCACCCTCTCTGTGCATAAATCTTGAATTACGCACGTGATTTTTTTTGCACCGTGTAGCAAAACATCAGGGGCATGCGGCTCATAACGGCACTGGAAGCCCAGAGCAGACTGAGTGAAATGTCCTTTATCACACGCTACTACATAAAGGGAGTAAAATGTTTTTGGAGGAAGATTTATGAGCGCCGACAAACTCTTCATCGAACAGCGGCCGGATGGCCGGTACAACGTATCCAAGCCCAACGCGGACAGGCCCAGTGCTGTGACCGACACCCAGGCAGAAGGCATTGCCAGGGCAAAGCAAATCAATCCGGATGCGGCCATCCACGTTGAGAGAGTCCGGGAAGTAGGACCGGGCCGGGATAAGTGGCGGAAAGTTTAGACTCGTTGCGCCAACCGAGTAAACGGTTATTTTAGTCGGTGCTGACGGCGTTTTCCTTTCGGCCCGGCCGACACAAGGAACCATCGGCCAGCGGAATCACGTTGCCGCGCATGGTGGCCGTCACGCTGCCCCGGTTCTGCGTGATGAACTTTCCTTCGAGCCCCTTCACCAAGCCGCTCACCACCCGCACTGTTGTTCCCGCCGCGATTCTGTCCGCCATTACGTTCACATTTCCTTTTGCCAGAGCGCGTGAATTTTCTCAGGATGCCGGTGAAACTCTTTTTCCATTGTGCCGATGAGTTGGCCGCACAGCTTCGCCGCCTGGTCGAAGTCGGAGCGGGCCGGTTCGGACGCCCTGCCCTTCCCGTACAGGAAGTACAGCCGCAGGCCGCGCGTCCGTTCGCAAGTGAGCGGCTTGTCATAGCCGTGCGGCAACACGCCTAATCGCATAAGAGCCTTCACCGCCGTCCGCGCCGTCATTCCTTTCACGATAAGCGAAAAAACTAAGGGGCGCTGCCCTAGCGCCGGACAGATGCGCTCCGTCCCCCTTCCCCACTTCGCAGGAAGTGGAGGTTGCGCAACGGCGGCAGCGCAGCGCCAAGGAGCGGCGAGGCTATAGAATATTACAACAGAGCACACGGGAAATGTTTTGCGCAAAGGCTGGGAAGGCGTAATGATTCAAAGCACCATCGCAGGAAATCGGATCGTCGGGAGCGACTATGGCAGAGCACAAGTTCGGAGGCGACTGGACGGAAATCAAGCTTTCCCGGCTCCATGAATATCTCATCCAGTACCGGCGCATTTTCACGGCGAACGAGAGGGCTCGTTATTTCAAAACGTGGTACGTGGATGCTTTCGCCGGAACCGGCTCACGCTCGACAGCCGAATCCGAAGTCAGAACGAGCAGGCTGTTTTTGAAGACGTATACGAGGACAAGGAAACGACCGAATACCGGGACGGCAGTGCCAAAATCGCGCTGGCCTTGCCGGAGCCGTTTGACCATTACCTTTTCATCGAAAAATCCAAAGGCCGTGTCAGTGCGCTCAAGCAAACGATAGAACGCGAGCACGCGGCGTTGTTGCCGCGTTGCGATTTCCGGCCGGGAGACGCGAACGCCGTGCTTAAAGCATGGTGCAAAGAGCGCGACTGGCTGAAAGAGCGTGCGGTGGTATTTCTCGACCCTTATGGAATGCAGGTCGAATGGAGCACCATTGAAGCGCTCGCGGCCACCAAGGGAATTGACCTCTGGTATTTATTTCCCCTCGGCGTCGGTGTGGCCCGTTTGCTGACATATCGCGGCGAGATTGATGAGGCGTGGAAGCGGCGTCTGGACCTGCTTTTCGGCACAGCAGATTGGCGCACCGAGTTTTACCGGGTGACCGTCAGCGAACCGAATCTGTTCGGGGAAATCCACGAAACCCTTGAACGTGATGCGCCCGTGGCGAAGATTGAAGCCTTTATCCATGCGCGGCTTGCCGGGGTTTTTGAGAAGGCGGCAAAGGGGCTGGTATTGCGGAACTCCCGCCAGAGCCCGCTTTATTTGCTCTGCTTCGCGGCCGCGAACAAGAAGGGTGCACCGACCGCGCTTAGAATCGCGCAAAGCATTTTGAAGGACTGAAAACGAGGAAGTATGGCGACCACATCGACTATCGAATGGACGGAAATGACATGGAACCCGGTGACGGGCTGCCTCAAAGTCAGTCAGGGGTGCAAGCATTGTTACGCCGAGCGCATGGCGAAGCGACTGCACGCGATGGGCTCACAGCGCTACGAGAACGGCTTTAAACCAACGCTGCACTATGACCTGATTGACCTGCCCCGGCGATGGAAAAAGCCCCGCGTTATCTTTGTGAACTCGATGAGCGACTTGTTTCAGGAAGACGTGCCGGACGCTTTTATCCGGGCCGTGTTCGCCACGATGGAAGCTTGCCCGCAACACACGTTTCAAATCCTCACGAAGCGAAGCGAGCGACTACGCGAACTCGGCGCAACCTTGCCGTGGCCGTCGAATGTCTGGATGGGTGTGAGTGTTGAGGATGGCCGCGTGATAGACCGGATAACCGATCTTGCCGCCGTCCCGGCCCAGGTGCGGTTTCTTTCCTGCGAACCGCTGATCGGGCCGCTCGAAAATATCCCGCTGGATGGCATTCATTGGGTGATTGTGGGCGGGGAATCCGGTCCGGCCGCCCGCCCGATGCAGCGGGGATGGGTAGACTCGATCCGCCGGATGTATCCGCAGTAACGTCCCGTTCTTTTTCAAGCAGTGGGGAGGCGTGCGTAAAGATATGACGGGCCGCGAGCTTCACGGGCGCACCTACGACGAGATGCCGCTGGTGCAATGCGCTGTATAGATCTCTGATTTTGAAATTTCCGAATGACCCTAACAATTGAATCCGCCGTTTCCACGTTCGGAGCTAAAGCAAAAACGAAACTGGGCAATCTTGCCGCGACGGGCCAGCCGGAGGATCAGCTTCGCGCCCCGTTTGAGCATTTCCTCGCGCACCTGGGAGAGCTGTGTCACTTTTCCGAAGGCTCCGTAGTTGCGGTCGGAGAATCTTCCGTCAGCGATTTGAAAACGCGCCCCGACTATGCCGTTACCGTCCACAACGCGCTCGCCGGATTCGTAGAGCTTAAAGCGCCCGGCAAAGGCGCAGACCCACGTAAGTTTAAAGACCCCCACGACAAAGCACAGTGGGATAAGCTGCGCTCCCTGCCCAATCTGATCTACACCGACGGAAACGCCTTCAGCCTTTGGCAGAACGGCGAACTGGTCGGCTCGGTCGTGACGCTGATCGGGGATATCGAATCGTCCGGCAGCAAACTGGAAGCCCCCGCCGGTTTGCTGGCGTTGTTCCAGAATTTTCTGAATTGGGAACCCGTCCCCCCACGCAGCGCCAAAGACCTGGCCCAGTCCACAGCCCGTCTCTGCCGCTTGCTACGCGATGAAGTAACAGAGCATCTGTCCCTAAAGAGCGTAGCCCTTACCGAACTGGCAACTGACTGGCGGAAGTTGCTCTTTCCCGATGCCACTAACGAAAAATTTGCTGACGGTTATGCGCAGGCTGTTACCTTCTGCTGATGGCCCGTGCGAAGAACATCCCGCTCGCGACCGGCCTTCAGCAGGTGGCTACAACCCTGAGCCAGACAAGCTCCCTAATTGGCGCGGCGCTGCGATTGCTCACTGACAATGCGGAAAATCAAGCCACGTTGAAAACCGCGCTCGGTACTCTGACCCGTGTGCTGGATGCCGTGGACTGGTCCAAAATCAGCAAGAATGATCCCGATGCATGGCTCTATTTCTACGAAGAGTTTCTGGAAGTCTACGATAACGACCTCAGGAAGCTGACGGGCTCTTATTACACTCCGCCCGAAGTTGTCGGCGCTATGGTCGGACTGGTTGACGAAGTGCTGAGAACGTCCAGATTCGGACAACATGCGGGTCTCCCCGCGCCCTCGGTTACGGTAGCCGATCCCGCTACCGGGACCGGAACCTTTCTTCTCGGCGTATTACGAAAGATCGCTGCAACGGTGCAGGCAGATGAAGGCGAGGGCTCCGTGAAGGGGGTTATAAACGCCAGCGTAAAACGCCTCATCGGTTTTGAAATGCAGCTGGGACCGTTTGCCGTCGCGCAGCTCCGTATACTTGCCGAGATCGTTGAGCTGACGGGCGGCCCGCCGAAGGTACCGGCGCGCATGTATGTGACGAATACGCTTGGCAATCCCAATGACGATGAGGGTTGGATTCCCGGTATTCTCGCTCCCATTGCCAATTCTCGGAAAGAGGCAAACAAGATAAAGCGGGAAGAGCCCATTACCGTGGTTATCGGCAATCCTCCTTATAAGGAGAGAGCCATGGGGCTGGGCGGCTGGATAGAGAGCGGAAGTTTGAATGAAGGCAAACCCGCGCCATTTGCCGACTGGGTTCCGCCGACGGTTTGGGGCATTGGAGCGCATGCAAAGCATCTGCGGAATCTTTATGTGTATTTCTGGCGCTGGGCGACATGGAAGGTCTACGATCATGATCCCTCGCACAACAACGGTATCGTTTGCTTCATCACCGTTGCCGGTTTCCTGAACGGACCGGGTTTCCAGAAGATGCGCGACTATTTGCGCCGTACCTGCGATGACATCTGGGTAATAGACTGCTCGCCCGAAGGCCATCAACCTGAAGTCAGCACCCGTATATTCCAAGGCGTCCAGCAACCAGTATGCATAGTGCTGGCATCGCGTTCACCCCGGAGCGCCGCAGATATCCCCGCAAGGGTGATGTTTCACGCCCTGCCAGCCGGTAATCGCGGGGAGAAGTTCAAAGCCCTTAAAGAGCTGCATGTGAACGGTCCGGGTTGGACCGAATGCCCATCGGAATGGCGTGCACCGTTCCTTCCTGCTTCAGCAGGTGTTTGGCCGAAATACCCGAATCTAGAAGATTTGTTTGTTTATAACGGCTCCGGCGTTCAGCCGAAGCGCACGTGGGTTATAGCCTCGGACGCACCATCGCTCATACAACGCTGGCAGAAACTTATCGAAGCGCCACCAGACAAGAAGGAGGTGCTATTCCACGCGACCTTGCGCGACGGCAAGCCCGCTGACAGACATATCCGGTCGGTGGTACAGCTTAGCATTCCCGGCTATAAACCAAATCCAAAGCCGCTGATCGACGAAACCGGACCGTGCCTTCCGCCCGTTCAGTACGGTTTTCGTTCTTTTAACCGACAATGGATTATTCCTGATATCCGCGTGATCACACAGCCAAACGCAGAGCTTTGGGAATCCCGCTCAAACCGGCAGGTTTATTTGACGTTACTCTCGCGAACTTCACCTTCGACGGGGCCAGCAGTCACATTCACAGCGCTAGTTCCAGATCAAGATCACTACAAAGGCTCTTTCAGCGGCCGAGTTTCCCCACTTTGGCGCGACCGGAAGGCCACTGTTCCCAACCTTCCGCCGCAGTTACTTGGATTTCTGACCCGCAAATATGGGAGCAACGTGAGTGCGGAAGACTTCATGGCCTATGTCGCCGCCACGATGGCCCATCCGGCCTTTGCGGAACGCTTCCGAGAAGATCTCTCGACGCCGGGGCTACGTCTACCGATTACCGCTGACAGTGCCACATTCTGGGAAGCCTCCGAACTCGGTCGCACAGTGATCTGGCTCCATACCTTCGGCGAGCGAATGACCGACCCAACAAAAGGCAGACCGGCACATCCGCCGCGCCTGCCCGCCTCCGGCCGCAGGCGAAATCTCCCAAGAGCCGTCCGCCATGCCGGACACTATCAGCTATGACGCCACAAAGAAAAGACTGCTGATTGGTCAGGGGTATGTCGAACACGTCGAGCCTGGTATGTGGAACTACGAGGTTTCGGGAAAGCAGGTGCTATTGCAATGGTTCAGCTACCGGAAAGCGAATCGTGAGCGCCCGATCATAGGCGACCGCCGTCCCCCCTCTCCGCTTGGGGATATTCAGCCTGATTACTGGCTCGCCGAATATACGACGGAGCTGCTAAATGTTCTCAACGTGCCGGGCTGGCTGGCCGATCTTGAACCCCAGCAGGCAAAGCTGCTGGAGAAGACTTGCAGCGGTCCGACAATTTCAGCGCAGGAACTGAGCGCAGCAGGCGCGCTCACCGTTCCTGCGAAGCCAAAGAAGAAAAGCAAGATGCAGGGGCCGGACCTTTTTGGAAATGAGGACTGAAAAGGCAGCGGTCTTTTCCTCCCCTTGCCGTCCACCCGCGCTGGCGGTATACCGCTCCGCATGCCCTTCCTCCCGCTCTCCACTGACCAGATCATCATCGCCGCCCTCGTATTGTTCCTCGCCGCCCCGGCCGTGTTTCTCCTGCGAAGCCGCAACCCGTGGCTTTCCCGTATCCGCCGCAAGCCGCTACTCACCGGCAGCGAAGCCGAATTCTTCCACCGGCTACAGCGGGCGCTCCCGGCCTTCCACGTTTTCCCGCAGGTGTCATTTGCCGCGTTCCTCACCGATGACGGCAAGCTCGCCAGAAAGGCACAATGGGCCGTCCGAGCCAAGTTCGACCGGAAGATCGCTGATTTCGTCATCTGCGACCGGCAAACCCTCAAAGTCGTGGCCGTGGTCGAGCTGGACGACCGGATGCACTCAGCGCAGGCCGACCGGCAGCGCGACGCCATCATGAAAGCGGCGGGGTATCAGACCATCAGGTATCAGTCACGGCAGAAGCCATCGCAGGCGGAAATTGCGGCCCTGTTTCAGCACGCACAGGCATGGATGGCGGAGTAACGGGTCCCCTGCCCGCTCCCTTTTCGAACCTGGACGACACCCCTGCTGCCTTTCTCTCCCGGCACGATGCGGGCGGCGCTCCCGGCGCAATGAGAATTTTCCCCTGCCCTTCGGGCATTCCTCGCGCATAGACAAAATTCTCAGTTGCTCCGCTCGCCTGTCCACCCGCAGGCGAGCCGTACAAGAGGCCGCATGGGGCGGTCTCCGAAAACGAGAGGAGCCTATCATGATTTACCGCAACACTGTCATTCACGCCAATTGCCTCACCGCCCTGCCCGAACTTCCCGCCGAGAGTGTCCAATTCATCCTCACCGATCCGCCGTACATCACCCGCTACAAATCCCGCGACGGCCGCACGGTGCCGAACGACGATAACGCCACGTGGCTCAAACCCGCCTTCGCCGAAATGTACCGCGTCCTCGCCCAAGACAGCTTCGCAGTCAGCTTCTACGGATGGCCGCAGGCCGACCGCTTCATGCGTGCCTACCGTGATGCCGGATTCCGGGTTGTCGGGCATCTGACCTTCCCAAAGCGCTACACCTCCACCACCAAGTTTCTGCGCTACCAGCACGAATGCGCGCACTTGTTAGCCAAGGGCAATCCGAAAGCGCCCGCCGATACGATAGGCGACGTGATCGACTGGACCTACAGCGGGAATAAGCTGCACCCGACACAGAAGCCACTTTCGGTACTCCTACCCCTGGTGGAAACCTTTTGCCCCGCCCCCGGCACCGTGCTTGACCCGTTTGCCGGTTCCGGCTCTAGCTTGCTTGCGGCAAAGACACTCGGGCGGTTTTACATGGGTATCGAAATTGACGGAAAGTACCCCGCTATTCCCACCCGATGGCTTGAGCAGGATAGCCGTAATTAAAATGGTTGCGGGGCTGCCACAACCACGGAGGCTGCCCCTCAACAACCGCATCCGTCCTG
>JBBSFW010000050.1:0-27973 GCA_038254805.1 Terriglobales bacterium | reverse complement strand
TCTGCTAGGGCCGACCATTCTTTTCTATCCATCAGAAAGATCTTATGTCGTTCACCCACCCTTCCGCCTCATTTCATTCGTCGTCAGGATGGGGCACCCATCGTATGATTGTGCTCGCGAAAAAGGCTGGGGCACCCGGCAATCGCTCAGCATATTGCTGACGGTTGCGGAATTCCGGAGTGAGAAGTCATGATCGCGCAGCCTCAGCAGAGCAGGAGTCTAAATTTCCGAACAAAGTGCGAGCGAGAAAATGTCGAAGTCTCCAACAGTATTTACGAAGGGCGCAGTTTGGTCTGCAATCATTGTGCTTGTCGTTGCGGCGATGTTTTTGACGACCTATCGACTCAGCACTCCACGCATTTTTCTAAATGAGCGGCGTGCGCTAATTAGCATTCGTCAGCTCAAAGTGGCCGAAAACCACTATGCTGCACGATATGGGGACAAAGGATTTGCCTGCAAGATAGCAGATCTTGTTGAACTCTCAAATTCGTCTTCAAAAGAAAACCACGTAGACTCGGTATTACTAACCGGAGCGAGTTCCCAGTACAGCTTTGAGCTAACATGTGCCCAGCGTGGAACCTTAAGGGGTCGGGACTACACAATCACTGCCGCGCCCATTCGACCGGGGGTAAGTGGACAGAGAGGATATTGTACACACCAAGGAGCAGACATCTGGTACAGCGAGAACGGCTGGGTAGGAGATTGTCTAGTGACACGCAAGCGAGTTGAAGAACAGTATTATAAGATCAAAACTGGCGACTAACGCCCCACGGATACACCGCGACGGCTCAGATTGGTCCAGTTACGATGATTCTGGTGTGCCGGGTGCCCCATCCTGAGCCGAAGGCGAAGGGTGGGATTCTCAATCTCAACAGATAAGAAAAGTTCGGAAATCGTCCGCTAGGGCCGACCAGTTTTTTCTATCCATCAGAAAGATCTTATTTCGTTCACCCACCCTTCCGCATCATTTCATTCGTCGTCAGGATGGGGCACCCATCGTATGATTGTGCTCGCGAAAAAAAGGCTGGGGCACCCGGCTTTGGAGTCAAGCGGATTTAATTGATCGGACTGGAGGATGCGATAAGCAATAAATTGTTTTGGATCGCAGTGGGTGGCCTTTCGTTTTGGCTGCCAGCCATCTTGGTTGCTGCGGCTCTCCACCAAAATGTGAATACGGTTGTGTTGAATGTTGTTCCTTTGGCAGGCGTAATTTTGCTCGGAGCGGTAAGTTGGATGTCCACGAAACACTTCCCTAAATGGGGATGGGTGTTGGCGGGTATATATATCCTGGGTCCAATCTCAATGCTAGCTCCGTCACTATTTGTTCATGCCCCATCTGCGGTGAGCATCCCAGGGGAGAAAACCTGGATGCTCCTTTTTTGCTTGTTTCCTCCAATGACTCTCTGGATAGCACTGTTGAATGGGATGATCTTTTCTGTGTTAATCGCCACGGTGACGTTGCCTTTTCTCGCGGTATATCAAAGAGGTCAGGGTCTGCGGCCCGGCTCTCCACTCTCGCAGTGAAGGCGTAGCCGAAATCGAATCTCGGCTTCAGCCCGTTCGCACACTATGATGCAAACTCCAGTCGCCTACGACTGCACCACTCAACATGTTCTTTTGCCGGGTGCCCCATCCTGAGCGCAGCGAAGGGTGGGCAGGTTTTTTATCGCAAACCTGCAATCAAAAAAGTTCGGAAATCGTCTGCTAGGGCCGACCATTCTCTTCTATCCATCAGAAAGATCTAAGTCGTTCACCTACCCTTCCGCCTCATTTCATTCGTCGTCAGGATGGGGCACCCATCGTATGATTGTGCTCGCGAAAAAAAGGCTGGGGCACCCGGCAACGGCCGCGGAAGAAACCGTGTCCGCCCGGAACTCGCATAGCAGGGTTGCTACGGGCGGCTCACGGAACTGAACTTGCAGCGACGGCCTACAATCTCGCGGCGATTCATTTTGTTCTAGCAGGGGTCCTCGTTACGGCTGGGTGTGGTGAGCCCACGCCCTTCGAACCTGTGACCTGCGGGGCCTCCATTTTCGGTGCGGCTGATTTAGGGACAGGCGGCCTCATATTGGGCGGCTTCGGCACCTTGGAGGTGAAGGACGATGTGATACCAGGAATTAAACAAGCTGTCACTTGTGTGCCGTAGGGGGCGGACGATGAGATTGTCGATCTCAAGATCGCGGGAAAGCATTTGGGTTTGGCTGTTCTGGGGCCTCGGCACATACCTTGTGCTGGAATCTGGGCCGTTTTTCATAGTCGGCTCGGTTCTCAAGAAAACCGCGGGCGAGATGGCAGGCCCGTATCTAGCTTTTGCGCTGCCTGCGGTAATTGTCATGCCCCTGATCTGGTGGCTGAGGAAGTGGGAGGAGGGGGGCGCATCGCCCAAGCGGCTGGCTCATGGATGGGGCCTGAGTATGGCGCTATGGGTCCTTGCCCTAGCGGTTGCGGTGTTCTATTCTGGCGCTAAGTTTCGCCTCATGACTCCGAGCGACGCGGGAATTAGCTTCGTGACATCGGCATTATTCAGCGGTCTTATTCTCTACTTCGTCGGGTACCACAGGGCGCTGGCGCGCCTTTCATCGAAAGCCGACGAGAAGTTAGGCGGTGCTGCCTGCCCCAAGTAACGGCACATCTCCATTCAAGACATGCACCGCGCAGGCACTCTTGAGTGGTGCCGGAAGTATCGCAATTGATTCGATTGGTCTGATCCCCGAAGCTGAGGGATTCCTCAAAGTCTTCGAGAACACAGCTGGTTACCAGCTTGCTAGAGCTGCTGGTAATGCTGCGGGATACCGGGGCGTCGTAGCTACTCAATACGGAATGAAGGCCGTTGCACAGGGCAAATTCGGGGGAGGACTCATAGCCGGTGCTTTTGGACTTGGCGATACGTCTACTCAAGGGCGCATATCGACCGGTCTTACCGTTGCTGGGTTTGTGCCTGGTCTTGGAACACTTGCTGCTGGAGCATCCATTGTCAACGACGCTATCAAGACAGGGATGGCGGTCGCAAAATGCCCATAATTCAAGATATTAAGAGCGACATAACAGGAGCGAGAAGAATTCGCATACCGTGGTGGGGTGTGTTGCTTTGGATGGCGGCCTGTGGACTGATCGACTGGCTGCTCATTTCGCTTGGGAGATTTGATCTTGCCTTGCCTGCACTGAACAGTATTGCGGTTCTTGGGTTCACTGTTGTTCTAAAGCGAAAGCTGGGTCGGTACGTTTGGTTTTGGAGCACCATGGCGGTCCTAGCGGCTCTTCACATTCCGTTGGTTCTGTTCGTCCCATGGACTTCCAAGTGGGTTCCAGCAATCGCGATAGCGGCCATTGACTCAGGAGACTTGATCGTGATGCTCGCGATCCTTGCTGTGGTTGGGAGCTTTATGGACAGGTCAGAGTCCGCTGAAGAGCGTTCTCTCTGAAAGTACGACGAGTGTCGCGCAGTGAAAAAAGAGCAATGGAACATGTACGACGTTGACCCGCCCCTTTGTCGCTCGCCGCAAATAACGGCCTGGTGCCCCATCCTGAGCGCAGCGAAGGGTAGGCTATTCAGCAGCTCCTATCAGAAAAGTTCGGAAATCGTCTGCTAGGGCCGACCATTCTTTTCTATCCATCAGAAAGATCTTATGTCGTTCCCCCACCCTTCCGCCTCATTTCATTCGTCGTCAGGCTGGGGCACCCATCGTATGATTGTGTTCGCGAAAAAAGGCTGGGGCACCCGGCACCCATCGTATGATTGTGCTCGCGAAAAAAGGCTGGGGCACCCCGCACTTTATTGTTGATGTTCTCATTGGGCATATAAACGGGTCGGTACCTTTCGGACGATGATTTATCGAGCAATTCTCAAGCTCTTGATCCTTTGTTGTGTCTGTTCTTTGCGTGCGCAGGCACAGGGGGATTCGATCAACTTGCGCGACCGGGGATTTCCGACAACAGCGATAAACCCGAAAGGGTTCGGAGATTATTTGCTGCGACGGCAGCTGCTCCAGATCCGCGACGACGGAACCATTTACGTAGGTTTTCAAATACAACATCACAGTCACGGCGCATTGGTGACACGCACCGATCCGCATTTATGGCTGCATGTATACAGCTTCAAGAACGGTCAGCAGCTCGGATACCTAGAAGTACCAGGATTTGATGGCGGTGTACGAATCTTGGCGCTGAGCTCAGGTCAGGTGCTCATCTACTCCGGTACGCAGTTCGTCCTCGCCGATGGCGCCCTACACATTTTAAATACATCGACTCCCCAAATGAAAACCGACAGAGTCCTATCCGATCCTGCGCATTCACGGCTTCTGGTCCGAGAATTTAAGCGAGGTCGGATGCTTCAACTACAGCTACCCTCTTTATCGCTCCTACCCATTTGCAATACCGATGCTGACAGTATTTCGCGGGACTCTGATATTTCTGCAGTGCAGTTCGATACTTGGGGTCAAAACTCTACGCGGAGTCGATTGGTCCCCAACTTTAAACACCGCCAAATTTTGATTCGGAGGGGCTGTGACGAAACTATCCCGGCGTTTGATTACGTCGGCGACCCGAGCAGACCAACGTTATTGTCAGACACGAAATTCGTGTTAAGTGATAACTTCCACCTGCGGATTGTAGACGGTGGAAAACTGATTTGTGACATCAACAGCGATGCGAAATTCGACTTCCCCATAATGCCTAACTTCGATGGTTCGAGATTTGCTGTTGCAATCGTCAGATGGAGAGGTGGAAACGAGTTTCTCCACATTTCCGGAAGAAAAATGCCGCAAAAAATAGAGGTTTTTGACTCTAAAGGGACTCTCCTACACCGTGTTGCCGTCTCCCCTAAACTAAGCGTTGCTTTCGATTTCTCTCTATCTCCAGATGGCCATTTGCTCGCGCTGCTGCAGGACGGAGTGGTTGAAATAAGGGATATCTCTCATCAATGAGGCCGTGCCAGGTCCCCACATAATGTCTTTGTGGGTACACTCCCCGTGTACCCATCAAAATGGTGTCGTCACCTATGACGGCCACGGTGAATCTCAGCACGGCTTTGACAATTGAATGTAATCTCTGGGCTTTTCGAGTCCCTTCATATGCGTGCGCGGAAGGTGGTGTCGCCTCGGATAGAGCGAATCCCACCCGCCGGAGTGACCGGTTCGGTACCCAGATCAAGAGTCCCGCCCCCCTCAAGCACCATATAGAAGCGAGCATCTCTGGGCTTTTCGAGTCCCTTCATATGCGTGCGCGGAAGGTGGTGTCGCCTCGGATAGAGCGATCCCTGGGTATATGCCACGTCTACGAGGAGAGCCTGGCTTACCCCCATCAATCGCGTACTTCAACGCATAGTCTTTATCGAAGACCAGGATGTCGGGCAGGTGATCCTGGTCAAAGAAGATGTTCTTACGTTCGAACTCAATGACATTGGTGTCAATGACTGTTCCTGGTACCCAGCTGGCGAACATGTAAGGTCTTTGAGGTAGGAATAACTGTCTTGCCCACTCCGGTGCAATAGGTCCTTAAGCCGCGGCCAGCCCCCCTTTCGGACCAAAGGACAGCATCTTTACAACCTATCGTAGATAGGTCTAGGATGTGTGGGAGCTGCTATGCCGGCCTAAGGAGGCCCCCGCCGTGCTCCCTTTGAATTAGACGAAGACGATCTCTTTGAACTGCCCCTGTGGCGGCCACGCCCCCGCCGAGCGAGCGTGCTGGTATGAGCCGCTCTCCTGACATCATGCGCCGCATCCGTGACCGCCTGCTCACCCAGTTCGATGCCGAGCACCCCCAGCAAGCCCGCAAGATCCCCGGCCGGATGCGCATCCTCCATGCTGGCCGGTTCCATACCGCGGTCCCGGAGCCGGGTGAACCACTGCAGCGCCTGGTGCTCTATGGGCGCGTGGTCCGCGCACAACTGCGGGAGTTGGCCAAGGACAAGCCGAACTGGCGGCTGTTATGCGCCCAGAAACACTGGATGCAGCTGCTCGAAGCGGCGCATGAGCAGCGCCTGGCGAAGCGGTCATGTGCCACGACCCAGAGCTAGACCGCGACGCGGTGGTACTGCTCTATGAGCTGCGCAAGATCCGCCTGCTGCTGGCCGTCGACAACCCCAAGATCGATACCCAGCAGATCTTTGAACTCTGGGACAGCGTGAAGCAGCTGCGCCAGATCTTGGGAATCCCGGAAGAAAAGAGGCTTGATGATGAGTGAGAACAATCCCCGGAAGCGGGTGGCGCTCTATGCCCGCGTCAGCACCTATGAACAACATGCGGAGAACCAGATAGAAGTCCTGCGCCAGGTGGCGCAGCAGCGCAATCTGGAGATCGTCGGCGAATACACCGATCACATCAGTGGGGCCAAGGCCCGCCGTCCCCAGCTCGACAAGCTGTTGAGCGATGCCCGCCACGGCCGCTGCGATGTGGTCATGGTGACCGCCTTCGATCGCCTGGGCCGTTCCGTGGTCCACCTGCTGCACACCATCGACGAACTGAAGGACGCCGGCGTGGAGTTCGTCAGTCTGCGCGAAAACGTCGACACCCAGAGCGCCACCGGCAAAGTCGTGACGGCAGTCGTGGCGGCGATCGGTGAGTTCGAACGGGAGCTCATCCGGGAGCGCGTGAAGACCGGCATGGAGCGCGCCAAGCGGGAAGGCAGGCGCGTCGGTCGTCCACCCCTCGACATCAATGGTGAATCGGTGATGCTCGACCGCCGCAGGGGTTACTCGCTCAAAGAGATCGCCAAGCGCCAGGGCGCCTCAAAGACCACCATCGGGCGCATCTTGAAGAACTACAAACCCGACGGTCCACAAGGCTCTCCAGAATCACCCTCACAAACCACTGAAAGCAAAGACTCGAATGTGGCCGCTTAGCGCCACCCAAAAGGAATAGGTTATGGACAAGGGGACAAAATATAACAAAAGTTGTAAGCGAGAGCTGTGGTCATCGACTGCCTGCTGAGCTTCCCTTGCAACCCCTAAAGGAAACAATGGGCTCTAATTGATATGTACGGTGATCTACCGTACACTACAGATCAATAAAAAAGGAGGGCAAGATATGGCGCCGCCGGCAGTGATGGAGAGGGAGTCAAAGAAAGAGCGTTTGGAAGCCCGCTTGACTCCAGAACAGAAGAAACATATTGAGCACGCCGCCAGGATCAAAGGCACCTCGGTATCTGACTTCGTTGTCTTGAGTGCCGCCGATGCCGCCGTGCGCACCATCCGCGAGCAGGAGGTCCTGACGCTGAATGAGCATGCCCGCGAAGTATTCGTGCGCGCGCTCCTGAAACCTCCTGCACCCGGTCGCAGATTGGTTGCCGCCGCCAAACGTTATAGGAAGCGGTCCAAGAGTTAGTGCCGCAGAGACAGAAACAACCGGACGACTTCACAGTCGTGCCGCTCGCCAAAGCGCACGATCGAGCGGCTTTTTCATGCGGCGTGGATGCTCTCGACAACTACTTGAAGAAACAGGCCAGCCAGGATGTTGCCAAGCGCGCGGCGGTCTGCTTTGTGCTGACGCCCGATGGCAAGACCATCGCGGGCTTCTACACGCTGTCGCAATACTCCGTGGATCTGGTCCAGCTGCCAAAAGAGGTAGCGGCGAAACTGCCGAAATATCGCGAAGTCCCGGCCACACTCCTCGGCCGGCTAGCAATCAGCGGCAAATTGCGCGGGCAGAAATTAGGAGAATTCCTCCTACTGGACGCCCTGCACCGCTCCCTGCGGCAGAGCCAGCAGGTGGCATCATCCGCCGTAATCGTGGACGCCAAAGACGATTCCGCAAGACGGTTCTATTTGCACTTTGGGTTTCTGTCACTTCCTGAGACCCCGAATCGCCTGTTTCTGCCCCTGCAGACGATCGAGAAATTGTTGACCGGCAATTAGGCAAAGCTGGAATACCGATCTCGACAGCCGTGTTACTTGAAGCGCTTCTACACCGGGCAAATTAACCAACACCACCTCTTCGACTCCGGCTGCAATCACCACAGCATCCACATCATGATGATCTATTAGGTACAGGACTTCGGAGACGCTGAGTGCCCTAGTCGTAAGAGATACGATCGAGATCATCGCAGGCAGTTGTCTTTTCTGCAGCCTAAACACAAGGGTTTTCTATAGCTGTGCTTAAACCAGCACGCAATGCAAGTGGAATGAAATACTTCTCTAGGGTTTGTCGCTGGCCGGGTCCAAGAGGTATTCAGTCCGCAATATCTGACGCTCCAACCCCGGAACCTTCTCCGTCCAGGCCGTGAGGGGTGCTTTGTCGACCGCCGCTTTGATCCCAGCCATCCTGGCATCAAGGTTATCCAGGTGATGGAGCATGATCGCTTCTGGGAGAAGCGGCTGAACGGGCGACCCATACTGCAACTCGCCATGGTGGCTCAACACTAAGTGCTCGAGCGCCAACGCCACGCCCGGGGAGACCTGCATGCCAGTATCGATGGCAGCTCGCACGATCTTTAATCCAATGTGGCCTGTGAGCCTGCCTACCTCGGTATAGCGAAATGCGCGCTCATAGGCCAGTTCGTGGATCTTCCCGATGTCATGCAGGATGACGCCCGCCAGGAGCAAGTCGATGTTGATCCAAGGATAATTCTGCTGCACCAATGCGGCCATTCGGCACAGGGAGACGATGTGCTCGAGCAAACCGCCGATGAATGCGTGGTGGATGCGCGTTTCCGCGGGGGATGCCTGCATACGGCTGCTGATTTCACCATCTTCGATGATGGTGAGCAGCACGCCACGGTGAGATGTACACGCTGTCTCTCGGGCATATGTCAGATCTCAATTTGCGGTCGTTTGCGTACCTCAGATTTCCACTAGGGCTTAGTGCTTGCGGATTGTTGGCGGGAGGTGCCTACACGGTATGGAAGAGGCGTCGGCGGGAACCGGTAATGATCGCGATCACTCTCACATTGTGTGTGATCTTCCAAGCAGCTCGAATGGCGATGACGGTTTTCGACCCATACCTGAGTTCATTTGCAATTGCTGAACGATTACTCGAGGCACCGCCTGGAAATCTTATCGCCGCCGACGCGTACTATGCATTTTCATCCGTCTTTTTTTACACTGGCCGGAATGCGTTTCTTTGGAACGGACGAATCAACAATCTTGAATATGGCTCTTATGCACCCGGAGCTCCAGGCGTTTTCCTTGATGACCGAGGCCTGAAGGAAATGTGGAATGGTCCGTCTAGGCAGTACATGATTCTCTATGGCTCCGACTTGGATAAGTTCAAACAAGCTACCGGCATGGAACGGCCTATCGTCGTGACCGAGAATTCGGGAAGCTATCTCTTAACTAACCACTCGCTTGCGCTAGTAGCAAGATGAAAGAGGCGATCGCATTCGCCTTGGACGCGTTAGCAAGAGAAAAGCTCAAATCTTTCCTTACGGTTTTGGGGATGAGTGTTGGATGTTGCGCACTCGTACTTGTGATCATGGTCGCAACTGCGGGACGCACTTACATAACGGCTCTGATAGAAGGAATTGGAGCCAATCTCGTGATCGTTGAGCGGGAGCCGGGTGTGGCAGCTCTCCAAGATGAACTCTCCGCCGGCGACTTGGGCGCATTGCGATCCTTGCCAAATATAGTCGCAGCGGCTGGAAGTTATGATAATCCCCTCGAACTCCAGATCGGTACACGAAAAGTCGTCGCCCGATTGGTCGGAGTGACCGAAGATTTTCAAAAGATACGAAATCTTAGAATCTTACGAGGCAGATATTTTGATGCTGAAGACTTTTCCAAGCTAAACAAGGTTTGCCTGGTTACGTCTTCTGTAAATCGCCGGCTTCGGCATGGAGCTGTGGGGAATGAGTTGAAGTTGGGAGATTCAAGTTGCACCATCATCGGCATCTTCGAGGAGGGGATCTCGACTTTCGGGCAATCAGAGATTCAAAACGAAACTATCCTGTTGCCGTATAGGGTGGCTCGTATCATCACCGGGGACAGCTATTTCCAGGTGATCTACCTACAAGTAGCGAAACATGACGACATAGACTTTGCCACTCAACAAGTAAAGTTGGTAGTGGCCAGCCGTCATCGCTCTCGGCCAAGATATTTAGTCCGCAACATGACTGAACTTTTATATCTCGCAGAGAAGACCACCATAGGCCTGACTGGGATATTACTAGGCGTTTCAATCGTGTGCCTCGTCACTGCTGGTGTAGGCATCATGAACATAATGTTCGCGACTGTGACTGAGAGGACCTATGAGATTGGGCTACGTAAAGCCCTCGGCGCCAGTGAACGAGCGATACGAACGCAGTTTTTGACGGAAGCCGCTTTGCTCTCAGCGTTTGGCGCGGCTATTGGTGTGTTAACCGGGACCGCTCTCTCGTATTTCGGGAGTTCGATCATTCCTAACATCCCCTCCATCCCATCGGCACTTTCAATCATCGGAGCGACTGTCTTTACGATGGCGGTGGGTATTGCTTTTGGGTATCTGCCCGCGCAGCGCGCAGCGAAGTTACAACCCGTCGACAGCTTGCGGCACGAGTAGCTGATATCCGGGAGCGGGGAAGTCAAAGCACCCGGACTTGCAACATTGTCTGCTACGGCATCGACAGCCCTGATCAGCGAAAGTTGCAATTTTATTCACTTCTCGATGAACTCTTCTAATAGGAACTCTTCTAATAGACGATGTCGTCGCGCCCAGGTAGCCGGGCTCAGGTGCTAATACCTCGCCGCCATGCGCAGGTCCTTATGCCCGAGCAGATGCGCGACGGTATGAATGACTGCTCCCGCCATCCGCATCCAGCTTGCCGCCATGTGGCCTAGATCGTGGAAGCGGAAATCCTGAATCTCAGCTTGCGGCAATCTAATAGTTAGTTTGTTGACAAATCCCCAAGCTTGATTTCTTCCAGCTTCCCGGACTCGGTCTGTGCCTTTTCATCTGGCTCGAGATACAGCCTCACGTAGGTAAGGAATCCTACTGAAAAATCAATCCGGACCCAGTACTCTTTCCCCGCTTCCATGTCCAGGTCGTAGATTGGATGGTCAGCTTTTGCCTTTCTGGCTGGCGCGGCGATGTTGTGCTTGCCGGGCGCAAGAAGCATTTGAATAGCCTGTCCATTCGCGATCTGAGTAGTTTTTTTGCCGTCGATGTCTATGTTAGTTTTTAATCCAAGGCCGGCAAATTGACGTAAGCGATACAGATGTAGGATGGCGGTATTTGCAACCGTCGCGGCCGTGGTTCCAGCAGGGGCTGGATTGCCCGCGAAAACAGAGCTCTGTGAAACTTGTGTTGCGGGTTGCGAAATAGAATCGTTCATCGCAACAGGACTCTTCGCCGCTTGCGCCGTGAATTCTGGCATGGATTTGCTCACGGGTGCCGGGTTGTCGACCGCATACTCCTTGGCTTTTGGAGTTTTAGGATCTGAGCCTTTTGCAGGCACCGCGGATTCAACCAGCGTCGATAACGCGTTTGCGAACTTCTGCGCGTCAGGACAGTGCGATTTATCCCAATTCAGAGTATTCAGCTCGTCATTTAGGAACACATAACAATAACCTTTCTGATGAAAAAAATGAGCGGTTCTTACCTGGTCATATCGAAAGGCTCGTGGATCGTTGCCTTGTTGACCAGAAAGAATGAAGCTGTCAGCTGTGAATCCATAAACTTTCCAACGATTGACCGGTGCGACGTTGTTTGCGTAAAGGACTGTTAATATCGCTTCAGACAAGCTCCTCTCAGCTTCAGATCGCGCCGCGTGCGGCGTTGTTGCTATCTTGATCGCTTGCTGTCTCTCCGCCTCCTGCCTATCCATCCAGCCTTTTAGATTAAGTTGCGCGAGCAGATGGGCCACGTTTGGATCCGCGCTGTTCGCCGCTCCGGCGGCCAAGAGTTTTTGCCCTGCTTGATAGCCTGCGAGCGGACCGTCCAGGCTGAGTGCGCCCGCGGCGCGAAGCTGCCACAACAACATTTCCTCCGGATGCTTCTGCAAGAAGAGGCCGCTCTTGTCCATGAACTGTAGCAATAGTTTCTTCTGCTCACCCAAGTCGGTGGCCTGCTGCGCTTCGCGTCCCAGTTCGATCAGCGAATCGTAATCCACCTTGTCCATGCCGGTTAGCTGGGTGCCCGGCGCGTTCACCGCCGGATGAGCGAAAAGTGGAGTGCTTGCCGCACCCTCTGTTGAACTTGCAGGCGCAAGCAATTTCTCCAAGAGCGACTTGGTTTTAATGAGCCGCTGATCGTCGGGGAATGCCACCAGCAAACCTGTCGTCAACTGTTGCGCTTCCGTGTATTTTCCGGCGTTGACCAGATCTGTGATTTTCTTGGTCATCTCGTCCGGGGCCTGTGCTGCCGCTGGTGTGCTGGGAGCAGCAGTGGAATCGCTCGGAGCTGTTTGCGCGAACGACGGCGCGAGACAGCCAAACACAAGAAACACTCCGCAAATGAAGAGCCTCAATAGTTTTCCCGTTGATATTCGGGTCGTCAATTGTGCGGTCCCGCGGACTGCGAAGGCTGAAAGAGCTTGTTGATCTGTTCTTGAGGGGAAGTTTGTGCCGCAGCAGGAACGGGATGTCCTAGGACGCTGTCGATCTGGCTTTCGAGCAAACGAAGAGAGGTGATTTTGCTTCACCTCCCCCGGCTGCCTTTTCATTTACACAAAGGGCAGCATCCAGTGGTTGCCGCAGCAGCGGCGACTGTTGCCGCCTTGGCTGCGACAGTACCGGCCACAACGAGAGCAATTGCGAATAGTTTTCTCATGTCAATTTCTCCTTTAACAAGCAGCCTAAAGGCTGTACATAGGTATAGAGTCTATAGGCTCTCACAAAAAAATCGGAGATTGACTCTATACTTGGGTATAGGGTGTAAGGTGAGAATTGATGCAAATTGGAGAACTAGCAAAGGAAGCGGGAGTCAACGTCCAGACGGTCCGGTTTTATGAGCGACGCAAGCTCCTCGCCAAACCATCCCGAACGGAGTCCGGATATCGCGCATACGGCGAGCAGGACCTAAAGCAGCTCCAGTTCATTCGCCAGGCGAAATCGCTTGGATTCTCGCTGGACGAAGTCCGAGACATCATTCGAAGCCGAGGGCGCGGAGAATGCCCCTGTACAGACGTGATTGCGATCGCAGAGCGACATCTGCATGACGTAACTGACCAGATTGAAACCTTGCGGAAGTTCAAAGAGGAACTCAGCCGCTCGATCAAAAGTTGGAAACGGGCGGGCAAGCCGAAACTTTCAGCAGGAGCTATCTGCACACTTATAGAACGAACGATGGGGACCGGCAAGGCGGAGAGAAAGAGTAAATGAGCAATGCAGTCAAGACGACATCCGGTCCAGTCCTGGCTGTTGTATTCGGATTCTTTTCCCGACCGTGTTGAGCGCTTCCCCTGGTTTCGGGCCTCCTCGGTCTGGGGAGCAGTTCACTCTCTCTGGCGGTGACTCATCTGCGCCCACTCTTCATGGCACTAGCGCTCGTGTCACTTGTTGTTGGCTTCTACTACAACATCTATCGGCTTTCATCCCTCACTTCGAGAACGCTGTTTTGGATCTCATCAATGCTGACCGCCGCCACGACCGTGAATTGGGGCTGGTGGCGAGGGTAAGTCAGGAACTCTCGAATATGCTTGACCCTATACCTGTGTACAAGCTGTAGCCTGAAGATGAAAGGAGACAAAACATGGCGTTCAAACAAGGAGAAGTCTACCGCTGCCCTGATTCCATCTGCGGATGCGAAGTCACAGTCACCAAAGGCGCTGCGCCGGGAAAAGGCGGCGACCAGAATCCGCGCTGTTGCTGCGGGAAGGAAATGGTCAAGAAATAACACAAGAGGCGGGCGAAAAGCCCGCCAATTTCTTATGCAAAAGCCAATAATCTGTCTCACGGTTATGTTGCTGGCGAATACTGCGTGGGCTTCAGGACATGGCCCGGTGTTTGGTTTCACGACCCCCACGAATGCGAAGGGCGGTTGGAGTCTCGATGTAGGGGTCATGGGACGTGTGGGCGGTCAAGCGACGGGATCTATGACCCGAGCAATGCTGGCTTACGGCATTACACAGGATTTGCAGATCTCGGTTTCTGCTCCCGTGATCTTTCAGTCAACCAGCATCGCGCCGGCGCGCGTAACCGGCATGATGCCCACTTCGCCAGACTTCGAGGCCTTGGGCGCTTGGCGATTCCACCGGAATGGGAGCGCAATCGGGACTCGATTTGAGAGTACCGCGTATGCGGGTCTGATTACGCCAGGCCCACAACGCCCGTCGGGAATGTTGGGCACATTGAAACGCTCACCAGGGTATTTCACAGCGATTTCAACCGGCATGGCATCACGCGCCCATTACCTATGGTTGGGCGCCGGAAATACGCATTTCGTCGAGAGGTCCGGTGATCAGCGGCCAAACACATTCACTTATTCATTTGTCTACGGCTACCGTCCAGCGCCCTTGCGGAAGGACTATCCACATTGGGACTGGCGCGGATTTGCCGAAATGAATGGAGATGTGTCAACGAAAGCTCGCAAGTCAGGTATTGCTATGCCTGGTACCGACGGACACCAGATTTTGTTCGGACCTTCCGTGCTTGGGATTTACAAGAACTATGCCATTGAAGGCGGCGTTCAGTTTCCCGTCTACAGAGATGTAGGAAGCCGCTTTCAACGCGAGCGGGTGCGGTTTGCAATGAATTTCAGTCATTTCTTTTAAGGAGCATTTAATGAAGCGAGCACTACTAACGTGTGTTGTGTTCCTGCTGACCGGAATTGCCCAAGCAGAATACAAGCAAGTTGATTTGGCAATCTTTGGCATGGATTGAGCTATTTGCGCCCACGCCGTGAGCGTGGCTGTGAAAAAGGTGCCTGGAGTCGAAAGTATAAAGGTCAGCCTGAGCGAAGGCATGGCCCATATTCAACTGGCACCTGGCAATACAGTTTCGCTTGAGCAGCTACGGAAGGCCGTAAACGAACAGGGTTTCACTCCCAAAGAGGCTACAGTGGTCGTTTCAGGCAATCTGGTTCTAAATGGCAAACAGACGGTGTTCAAAGTGAGCGGATCAAGCGATATTTATGAGATTGATCCCACTCGAGCGGCAAAGATGAAAGACAAAAATGCTGTCACCTTGAAAGGTCTTGTCACTTTGCCTGCGGTGAACGGCAAACCAGGTCACTTCGAGGTGAAAGAGATCGTAGAGAGCTAAAAAGTGAACGCATCACAAACGCACGAGAACAAGTTGACCGTTGTCTCTCTGTTCAGCTCCGTTGGGACGCTACTTTGTTGCGCACTTCCATCGCTGCTTGTGCTTGCGGGTCTTGGCACGACGGTCGCCTCAATCCTCAGCTCGTTTCCTGGGCTTGTCATATTGTCTAAACACAAGACGATGGTGTTCACCGCGTCGGGTTTATTGATTGCCGTCAACTTCGTATATGTTTACACCCTCGCCCCAAGCCTGAAGAAGGCAGAGCAGGCATGTAAGCCAAGCGACGCCGCATGTGCCAGGGCGAGCAGAATGAGCCGGATGCTTCTGTGGACGTCAGCGTTGCTGTATGCAGCGGGTTTCTTTACTGCCTTCGTGCTCGGCCCAATCCTTAAGCACTTCGACTAGTCCAGGGACGGAATTGATCCTGGATAAAACCCGCAATCGTGTCAGCCGTCTAGTCGAGAACTCGCAAGTTACGACGGCCAAACTGATTGCATCCAATCGATGAACGATTGTGGCACGATGCCGAGGACAAACGTGCCCACAATGCATGCTGCGATTGAAACGTCAATCCAGAACGATTGAGTTTGATTGTCTTTCCGTGGCTCGCGCTCGTCGAAGAACATCTTAGCGATGATGCGGAGATAGTAATAAACCGCTAGCACGAAATTTGCCGCCATCACGGCTGCTAACCACCCCATTCGGCCGCCCAAGACTGAGCTGAGAAGCATTATCTTGCCGATGTATCCCGCCAATGGTGGAACTCCGGACAATGAAAGTAAGAAAACGGTAAATGCTATTGCCAGAGATGGCGACCGCCGAAACAGACCTGCACATGTGTTGATGTCCACACTGCCAGTTGACATTTCGATCCTGCCCACGGCTGCGAATGCGCCGATATTCATAAACAAATAGGTCAATAAGTAAAAGAGAGCCGCTTGACCCCCTCCAGAGCGCGAGTGAATAACTGCCACTCCCGTCAGCACATACCCAATCTGGGCAATACTGGAATACGCGAGCAGACGCTTCAGATTCGTCTGCCTTAATGCCCAAATGTTCCCAACGGTCATTGTCAGAACAGCAATGCCGGCAAACCCAATTTGCCAAACATCAGGTAGCGAATTGAAGGACCCATTGCCAAACCGGAGAATCACCGCGATCATTGCAGCTTTTGGCAAAACCGAAAGAAAGCCGGAAATGGGCGTGGGAGCGCCTTCATAAACATCGGGTGCCCACATATGAAAGGGCGCCATTGCCATCTTGAATCCAAGCCCGACTCCGGCAAGCGCCAGAGCGAGACCGGAAAGCGGCTTTGTCCAAACTGCGAGTGTGGCATTGACAGAAGTTGAGCCCGCCAGCCCGTACCAGAGGCTGATTCCGTACAGCATGATGGCTGTGGCGGCCGCGCTAAAAATGAAATACTTGAGTGCGGCCTCGTTCCCCGTTTTGCTCTGCCTAAACAAGCCAATAAGAATCAAGGTGGCTACTGTGAGAATGTAAAAGAAAAGGATGACCAGCGCGAAATCAAGGCTGCCTGCAATCATTCCGGCACCGAGCGCGCTCGCAACCAGCAGCGCGGGAACGTCGGACCAAAATTCCGTATCGCGAAAGAAATCATAGGACGCCATCAAGACAAGCAGCGTGGCAGCAATGGAATAGAGTTTCAGAAAATGAGCAAGTGAGTCGAGGATGTAGGTTCCCTTAAAGACTGCCTGAACCGGCCAATGCAGCATTCGGACAGTGGTAGCCGCCGCAGCTACCAGGATCAGGGCCGCCGTCCAGTAAACAATTGCGC
Source organism: Terriglobales bacterium (assembly GCA_038254805.1). Taxonomy (GTDB): domain Bacteria; phylum Acidobacteriota; class Terriglobia; order Terriglobales; family Acidobacteriaceae; genus Gp1-AA145. The sequence continues at coordinate 11,072 of JBBSFW010000050.1, read as the reverse complement.
TCTTTTTTCCTTCGAAGAAGGGTGCCAGGATAAGCAGCAGAAGAAAGCCGCCAGCTAGGATGAGCTCTGGGATGATCGCCCATAGTTCCATTCGTCACTGCCCTAGCACAGATCGAGAACCCGACTCAATCCATTGGATCCACGGTTTGGGGAAAAGTCCGATTGCGAAGATGAATATCAGAAGCGAGATGAGCAGAACGACATCTGGCCGTCGTAGGTCGTGAGCCTCTTTCGTGACTTCTGTCGGTTCACCGAACAGAATCCTCTGCAATGTCCAAAGATAAAGGGCGGTTGAAATCACCACCCCAAAGGCCAGTAGCAACGCTGCCCATTTAAACGAAGCCAACGTGGCGACGAAGACTTGGAACTCGGCAATGAAGCCGGACATCGTTGGCAATCCGAACGACCCGAACGCAAACACCGTCAGAAAACCCGCATAGATCGGGATCTTGCTCCAGCCGCCACCAAAATTCGCCAGCTCGCGGGTTCCGGTGCGATGCTGCAACATGCCGACAAGGAAGAACATGCCTCCGGTAAGTAGCCCGTGGCTCATCATTTGCAAGACCGCTCCGGTGAGTGCCGTCGTTCTGTCGGCTTCCGATATGCTTAATGCCGCTATAGTCACTCCGAGCAGAACAAAGCCCATGTGATTGATGCTGGTGAAGGCGACAAGCCGCTTGAAATCCTTTTGCGCCAAAGCTACAGCGGCGCCATAAATCACGCCGACCAGGGCGATGATTACGAGTGGTAGCGCGAAACGGATGACCGTCCCCCGCACCGAGGGGAGCATGATCCGGATGAACCCGTAACCACCCATCTTGAGCAAAACGCCTGCCAGCATCACGCTGCCAGCAGTAGGAGCTTCCACGTGCGCATCCGGCAGCCAGCTATGGATCGGAATAATTGGAAGCTTCACCCCAAAGCCGAGCACAAACCCGAGTAAGACAAGCGCGGCCAGTATTCCGGTAGCGCCAGCTATCCCAGACGTTTTCATCGCGGCCATGCTGAAGCTGTGGGGCTGCGTGTGAAGATAAATTGTGAGTAGGCTCAACAACAGAGCCAGACTTCCTGCGCGCGTATACAGAAAGAATTTAAGCGCAGCCTCTCGCCGCCGTTCGTGGCCCCATACACCGATGATGAAGTAGAGTGGAACCAGTGCGACTTCCCAGAACACATAGAACAATAGAGTGTCCGCAGCCAGGAAAAGCCCAAGCAGGCCAGTTTCCATCAGAAGGAAAAGAAACAGATATGCCTTCCGCGATGTCCCTTGACGGATATCGCCGGAGTACGTCGAATATCCAATCGCCAATAACGATAAGAACGAGGTCAGCAGCACAAGCGGAAGGCTAATTCCGTCAAGCAGCAACGCGTAGTTCGCGCCAATGGATGGAATCCAACTTGTAGTCTGTGTGAGCTGGGGCGGCACGCCTTGCAATTGCGTGAACCGGAATAGCACGATAATGGTGAGGACAAGTGCGGCAGTGGCCGTAAACATTGCCGCAGAGTTGAGCCACCGTTCTCGGTGGGTAGGAAGCAGGAGCAGTACAAATCCGCCGAATAGAGGCACAAAGATCAGGACGCTAAGCATTGCCAGCTACCACCTTATCGTAAGCGTAATAAAAGCAGTAATTAGAACCCAGAGAGCCACAACGGCAAGATAGTGATAAATTCGCCCGGTCTGCAACTGCCGCAGTCGGCCTCCCAAATCTCTGATCGCGGTTGCTGCCCGCTCAATAGTGCGATCTACCGCATGGACATCTAACCAGTTGCTGTCCTTCGCCGCCCGAAGCATTGCATTGGGAACTCCATTTGCTGCTCGATCAAAGACCGTCCTGTCGAATAGGGAGAATCCATTTGCTACCCAGAGAGCCACTCCCGATATCCCATTCGCAGCTCGATCAAAAACTGCATCATCCAACACGCCAATTCCTCTGGAGATTGCCACGCCTAGATGCGCCATTCCGACAGGCAACTTGTCAGTTCCAAATCCGCCGAAAACAACGCGATGAAGTGCGGCTGCTTGCTTGCGCAGTGCTAACAGATCAACGGCTCGCCACTTATACAATGCGAAAGCGACAAACCAGCCAAGTATCGCGAGCCCCACCTGCGCGACGACGTTGGCATCGAGTCTCAGTGGCTCAGGCGCTCCAAGAAATTTTCCTAGCCAGCCGTCTGCGATTGGACTCTGAATGAAGCCGACAATTAACGTGAGCAAAGCTAACAAATAGATCGGCACTCGGACACTGAGAGCGTCCAAACTTTGTTTAGCTGCTAGTTCGGATTTCACTGTAAGCGCGATGAAGAAAACACGTGAGATGTAAAACGCGGATAGGATCGTCAGGACGCTGCCGAGAACTCCGGTCCAGTCATGTTCATGCGCTGACATCGCTGCCTTACTCCAGAAGCCCGAAAAAGGCGGAATTCCCGAAAGAGATAGTGCTCCCAGGAAAAAGCCGATCGAGGCGGTGCGTGAAGGTTTGCCCAACCGGAAGATCTCGTTGGTTCCGGCTGCCTTTGTCATCAAACCCGCAGACAGAAACAGTAACGCTTTGAAACTGGCTTGCGATATGAGATGAAAGATGGCCGGCAACATAGAGCCGATCCCGAGCGAAATCCCCATCTCCCCGAGTTGGCTCATTGTGGAATAGGCGAGAACGCGTTTAATGTCGGTCTGCACGCAGGCCGCTAACGCGGCGCTAACTGCGGTGATGCTGGCCAGAACAAGTAAGGTCGCCAGAGCGGAAGGTACAGCTTGGAATATAGGAAAACTTCTGGCCACAAGGTAAATGCCCGCCGCGACCATGGTGGCGGAGTGAATCAGTGCTGAAACAGGTGTTGGACCGGCCATCGCATCGGGCAGCCAGAAGTGAAGAGGAAACTGCGCTGATTTTCCAAGTGCGCCAGCGAGTATCAAGAAAGCGATTGGGGCTAGGGCAGGACTCGCCATCGAGTTGCTTTGAATCGAACGAAAGATCGTCCCATAGGTGGTGCTGCCAAAGTTAATTAGCAGCAAGCCAATTCCTAGCAGCAGGCCAAGGTCGCCGATCCTCGTAATCAAAAATGCTTTGCCGGCTGCACTCGCAGCCTTTGGCTCTTGTGAGTGATGACCGATCAACAAGTATGAACAAAAGCCGACTATCTCCCATGCAGCATAAAGAAGCAGATAATCGCCCGCAAGAACCAAGGTCAGCATTGCTCCCGTAAAAACTGACATCACCGCGAAGAACCTTCGGAGAGACGGTTCGCCTCGCATGTAACCGATGCTGTATGCCAGGACGAGCGTGGCAACGGTCGCGACTAGCAGTCCGACTATGGCACCCAGCGGATCAAGTGAAAGACCAATGTTCGCTTTCCGTCTGCCGATCTCGAGAATGTAAAAAGCTGTACTTGGAAATCCTCCATGAGTTACTACGATGAACTGCTGAATCATCACCGCCATACTGATCGCAGCTGAAGACGTTGCAATCAGGCCGAACATGCGGGAAAGCGATTTCGGAGCAGCTAGGATGATCGCCGCCGCAATAAACGGCAGCGCGGGTACGAGCCAGAGAGAAATCATCATCCGTGTAGGTCCGTGATTTTGTCCAGCATTTGCGTCTTGCGTTTGCGGTAGATCATCAGCATCACTGCCAGGCCGACAGCCATCTCCACAGCAGAAATCGTCAGAATCACTAAAGCAAGAATTTGGCCGGAGAAATCGGAGGGATTGCGAAAGCGCCAGAATGCAATCGTGTTGAGCATGGCAGCATTCAAGATAATTTCTGCGCTCATCAGCACCATTACCGCTCCACGTTGCGAAAGAATCCCGAAGGCTCCAATGCCAAATAGGATTGCGCCGACGCATAGGTACGCTTGGAGCGGAACGCTCATGTTTTTCTCCCGAAGACCGCTGCGCAGACCACCCCGAGAATGATTAAGATTGCCGCAGCTTCAAAGGCGATCATGTACCGGCTCAACAATTCTTTTCCCATTACTTCAGCCGCATTCACGACAGGCAGGGTCGCGGGTTCTGGCCACTTAACTGTGAAAATCGCGGCCAGCAACCCAACTGCAACCAGTGTCCCAATCGCAGCAGCAGGCTTAGTGAATTCGTGGGTCATCGCCATATCCATGCCCATGCCGCCCATGTCCATTCCGCCTTGCTCCATCTTCTGTTTCGCGCCGTCGCTGTGATTGCCTCCGTTCTTGTCCTGCTCATTCGTTTGCTGTTCTCTCTTAGGCTGCAATTGCATTCCACATTTGGGACATTTTCCTTGCGACACTGAATGAATCTCAGGATGCATCGGGCAGTAGTATCCCTGCGCAGGTGTGTCCCCTTCGGGCGGTGCGATTCCCATCATGCTGCCACCAGGGTCTTGCATCATCATGACCATGAACAGGATCATCACCAGCATGCCACCGACGTACATCATGATCTGCATGGACGCCAGCAGGTCAGCCGAGAGCAGGAGGAAGAGTCCAGCTATCGCGCAGAAAGAGCCCATCAAGAAAATGCCCGATCGAACCATACTCATCGTGCGTAGCATGCGATATGCCCCGGCGATACTGCCGATTGAGAGCGTCAGGAATAGCGTCCACTCAAGCGCGGGCATCAGGGCACCGTTCATTTCGTCACCATCACAATGATTCCCACTATCACGATGTTCACGATTGAAGCAGGAATGAGAACCAGCCAAGCTCCCCGGACGACCTGTTCCATGCTCAGTCCCTTAACCCGTGTGCCCATCCAGGCCATAGCGGCAAGAATCAACCCTGTCTTAAGAAAGAACCAGATCGGTCCCGGAAGCCACGGACCTCTCCATCCACCAAAAAATAAAACTACTCCCATGGCAGCGGCTGCAAACCAGATTCCGTACAGTGCTAATTTCAAGATCGCTGCGCTGGCCCCAAAATGTTCCACTAAGACGTCGGCATCTCCAGGGCGTAATGGAAGCGAAATTGGCGGGCGATAGGTCTGGCCGAATGCCGCAACCACGTAAATCACCACTCCCATTGGCTGCCATAGTCCGAAATAGAAATGTCCCTGAGCTTTCACAACCTGATCGGTTGAAAGCGATTGAGCAGCCATGATTGCTCCGGTCGCAGCAAAACCCAATGGAACTATGTAGCTCACGAGCTGCGCTGCGGCCATGAATGCGCCCCGGGTGCCGGATTCCTGATTCGCTCCCCAGCCGGCCATGAATAGTGCTACCGCCATGAAGTCGAGAATCACGAGGAAGAAAAAGACGCCGACCTTCAGCTGTGGGCCAGCGAGGGCAGAAGCACTCTGGCTAATCGGGATGACTACAAGTGCTAAAGAAACAGCCGTGAGCGCAAGCGGCGCGGCTGCAAAAAACAGAACACGGTCAACCCGTTTGTGTCCTGGATCTGAGACCAATATCTGCCGCCCTAGAGCAAGAAGTGGACGCATTGAAAAATCAAGTTTTCTGTCACAGGCCAATGAGGTAACGGCGCGCTCGACAACCGAAGTAAAAATGATTCCCGATAGCAGCAAGAGAACTGCATAGCCGCTACTAACAAGTACGCTCATATACGAAAGGCGCCGCGCTTTCCGGCGTACAAAAGCCCGACGCCCAAGATGACCGCGAAGACAAGCATGTCCCAAAAAGCCACTGCGCCAACGTCCCGGAAAGCGACTGCCCAGGGAAACATGTAGATCATTTCCATATCGAACGCTATGAACACAAGAGCTACGACGGCATAGCGCACGTCCACCTGAATCCATGCCGTCTCCTGCTTGTTGTCGAGGCGGTGTTCCCGCGGCTTGGTCGAGCCACTGCGGAGAATTAGGTAGGCAACGATTGCTGCGAAGACGACTGCAGCGATCAAGAAAACAGGGCGGTAATCCATAAACAGTTTGTCGACTCCTCTATTTACGAGTAGCCCGGATAACGAGGTAAATAATTGCGGCAATCAGCCCGATGCCGAGTATCCAACCAACAATTCACATCCAGCAGTGCATCATCATTTAAACGTACTCCCTTCGTTTTGATTTCCCAAATTTTGACATTTGTCACCTAACTAGATGCATGTGAGCTTCTGCCAAAGCGAGGTCCTCTTTGAGCAGGGCAGTATTGATCGCAAATGCCGCTTCGGCGCCTTCGGCCGCCGCGACGATGGCGAGTTCCACCCAGCGCCCGGCATCTCCTGCCACATACAAACCGGGAATGTTCGTTGTCTCATACGCACCGGTGTTGACGGCACCCTTCGGCGTGAAGTCGGCCCCGAGTTTAGCGGCCAAATTGGAGGTCTGATGGTGCCCGGTGCTGAAGAAAATCGCTCGGCGAGCCAGACGATTTCCATTCGCAAATACGATTTGCTGGAGGATCCCATCTGCCCCCTCAAGTCGCGCGACAGGTTCTTCCCGGACCTGGATTTTGTGCTCGGCTAGACGTTGTAGATCGTGGGGGTCGAGTTCAGATGGGCCATCCGTGCACAAGACTAAGTCCCGGCTCCAGGCAGTTAATTCTAGGGCCAAGCCTTTCCCGTGCTCACCACGGCCGTAAATTGCCAGCGGTTGATCGCGCAGCTCCCAGCCATCACAGTAGGGGCAATGGAAGATGCTGCGTCCGTAGAACACGCCAATGCCCTGGATCTGCGGTAGGTTGTCAATAACGCCTGTCGCCAGCAACAGTTTGCGGCAGCGAACGCGCGAATCATCGGCGAGAACTACCTCGAATCCGCCATTGATCGGTGTCGCGTCGGTTACCGCAGTGCTTCGAAGTTCGACAGTGTCGTAACGGCGAAGTTGCTCACGGCCAATCTGGAGAAGCTCCATTGGAGGAATTCCATCGCGGGTCAGAAAACCGTGAAGCGCTTGCGATGCTGCGTTCCGATGTTCACCGGTATCGAAAACAACAACGCGCCGACAGCACCGGCCTAGGATCAGCGCAGCGCTGAGTCCAGCAGGGCCAGCGCCGACGACAATTGCATCAAACACCCGACACTCCTCTGCCTTCCGCTCCTTCCACCAGCAGCATTGCCAGCGGGAGCAGCATCAGGATTAACAGCAAAGAATATTCAAGAGAGAAAGAGCGTTGTCTCGCCATCTTAGGCCGCCTTTGTGGGCTTGGTCTCGTCCTTCGTGTTCTCCTGATTGTTCTTCATGTCACGGTGACGCGGCATTCCGCAACCGCCGCCCATCATCATCCCACCGCACCCGCGCATCATGAGAAACACGGCGGCAACGATCAAAACTATCCACAGTACGTTTTGCCAGTCCATATACCACTTCCTTTCACGCAGCAAAGCTGCGAAGACTATTTCGGCTGATCCTTATCACCCTTTTTCTGATCGGACATGTCCATATCTTTCATGTCCATTTTCTCTTTGCCCTTCATGTTCATGTGATCTGAACCCATCTTGCCTTTGTGCATGTTCTGCATCATGCTCATCATGTTCATGCACATACTCATATGCTGCTTCATGTCAGCAAGGGGCTTTTCAGCTTGATCCAGCGCCGCTCTCATCTTCGCCGGGTCGTTCGACTGCTTCGCGCTCTCGATTGTCTGAGTCAGCTTGTCGATCGATTCTGATGCTGTAGAACAATGCTTTTGGCAACTCTGCATCATGTTTCCCATCGACATCATCTAATCTTTCTTTTGAGGAGTCTGCGGCGTTGTCTGTGAGCCTTGTTGTGCCCAGACTGACAATGCAAATACAAGAAGTGTCCCGATTGAGAGTGTCAAGTTTCGCTTATTGCTTTTCATACTTTTCTCCTATTCGAAATTTTGTTTGCTGCTTAAGTTAGGCAGAGTCGTTTTTGTTGGGTGGTAGATCGATCTCGCGTTGATTTTCTTTTTTAGACACGCTTTTTGGACGATCATTTGATCCCATGCCGCGCATGCCAAACATCATCGCGAGACAGCAGACCACCAACAAGACAACAACTACGATTGACCCGAGGCCTGCTCCTGTGACCAAAGCGATTGTTCCTAAATTCATATTCCGCTCCTTTGCACGGTGTGCGGTTTTGCGGCAGTTGCACCGCCTAGTGTTTGTTTGTCAGTTGGACAAGGCGCACGTGTGCGCTGAAGTGCTAGCGCACATCGAGATGCGGAGGGCTAGATCAGGAAGGATCGATACAATTTGTGTAGAGGTACTCGCGGTGGTGCGTGATCCAAAAGCCGAATCGATCGCAACAAATGCGCGGATTGGCTAGGCAGCGGTAATTCCACGACCGCAGAGTATTCCAGTGCAGGTAAGCTCGGAAACGTTACGGTAGGCCGCAAGAGAGCCTGCTGCCCTTGCGCGGCGGCCGTCATTTTCTTGCAGCAACCACCCGGATCTTTCATGGATCCGTGGTGGCACATAGATGCACAGCAGTCTGCATGCTCAACCGGAGTAGCAACTGCGAAGGCGGAACACTCCGCCCAAGCAGCCATACTCACTGCTGCAAGAGCCAGTACCGAAATGATCCTGCGTGGAAACATTAAAATGCCTTTGATACTTAGACGCGCCTAACCTCAAGATGTTGGCTCACCCTGAGTGCCTTTCAGATATAAAGCAGGAACATCTTAGCAGAGGCTAGATTCCTTGAAACATTTACGGATAAGATGCGTCTAATGAAGCGTACGGTATAAACTCAACGCTCACTGTGAAGCACCTTTGCAAATTCGGTGTCTTGGTGTTGTCCCTGTTGGTAGGGGCAATGCCGGTTATGGCATGCATGCTACCCAGCACTCAGATGAGCGCCGCGGAGAACGAGTGCTGCCGGAAGATGGCCAACGATTGCGGGCAAACTGAAATGCCCAGTTCACATCCTTGCTGCCAAACGACAGTTCGCCCAGAGCATGTGCCGTTTATTACCCCGCCGTATTCTGGCGTGTTCCATTTTGATGTTGTTGCGCTGCATCATGCCGGAATGGCGGAGAAACTTCCCATGTTCACTCACGTTCCGGCTTCTACTTGGGCGTCGGGCAATCACGGCCCACCTGAATCGCCCTCTAGTTCCATACAAATCCTAAGAATCTGATCGGCTTGCGCTTTCCCGCGGGAACACCTTAGTGTGTCTCCGTGTTTTGTCGCGTTTTTTTATGCGGAGGAAAGATGCAAGCCAGTCGTGTTTATTGCACCAAATTCATTTTCACCCTGCTTCTTAATGCGGGGCTCCTACACTTTTCAGCATCGGCCGTCCAGACGCAAGAACAGAAAAGTGGACTCGTGCCACTTCCGGGACAGGCGGAAGCACAAGCGGTTCATTCATTTGAGCAACCTACGCCGCTCGAAGCTCTGATCGAAGAAGCGGGGCGAAACAGTCCGGAAATCGCTGCCGCCGCACACGGCTGGCAGGCAGCCAGTCACGTTGGAAAACAAGTCTCAGCCCTGCCGGACACGCAGGTTTCAGTCCAACAGTTCAGCGTTGGCAGCCCGCGACCGTTCGCTGGCTTCAGCAACAGTAATTTTGCCTACATTGGAGTGGGGGCCTCGCAGGAGATTCCGTTTCCAGGGAAGCGAGGGTTGCGCGTCCAGGTTGCAGATAGAGAAGCAGATTCTCTGCACGCCCAAGTGGAATCGATACGCAGGCAGGTTCTCGAAAAACTTAAAAATACGTATTTCCAGCTGTCCTACATTCAACAAACGCTGGGAATCCTACAGCGCAATGACCGATCGCTTGGGGACATCGAGCAAATCGTCGAATCCCACTATCGGGTGGGCCAGGGAAACCAACAAGAAGTACTTAGAGCCCAGCTTCAGCACACCAAAATCCTGCAAGAGATTACCATGCACCACAGGCAGGAAGGTCAACTGGAGTCCCAGCTCAAGGAACTTCTGAATCGAGCACAAGATTCGCCTGACATTGTGGCTGAGCCACTCACATTGCGCTCGATTCCATATAGCGCGCCTGAACTGCTTGCGCTAGCCCGTCAGCAGAACCCCGATATCCGCGCACGATCTGAGCTAGTGCGTAAAGCCGAAGCGCAAACCGATCTCGCTCACAAAGAATTCCGTCCTGATTTCGACGTGCAGTACATGTATCAGCACACGGCTAGTCAGTTCCGTGACTATTACATGGCGACGTTTGGATTGACGCTTCCAAATCGAGGTAGGCGCTCTGCCGAGCTAGCCGAAGCTACTGAGAAGCGGGAACAGGCCAACAAGGAACTCGAAGCAGCGATCCAGCGGAAGTTCGCTGAGATACAGAGCCAGTACGTCCTCGCCCAAACTTCTGCAGAGCAACTGAAGATCTACAAAGAGGGACTGATTCCTCAGTCAGGGGCCACGCTCCGATCTGCGCTTGCGGCCTATCAGGCAAATCGTCAGGATTTTCAAACCCTCATTTCTTCATTTGTGGATGTTTTGAATCTGGACCTGGAATACCAGCGCGAGCTGGCCGAACACGAATCGGCCCTGGCAAAACTTGAAGCGCTTACAGGAGTGACACTGCAATGAACCGAAATTACCGCAATGCTTTTATAGCCGTCGTCGTCCTGAATGCGCTTCTGCTTGTTGCTTTCGGAGCGTTCTGGTGGCGCTCACATCGGCACGTGAAGAGCGACATCAAGGGCAGGTTGGAGCAACCAACTCAGCAAGCCACGTCGGCTCCTAATGGAGCAACTGACGATGAAAAAACTCGTGACCCTGCTACCACTCAAACAGAGATTCCAGTTGCGCCGATGCAACTCACGTCACAGCGCATGCAGAGCATCGGCGTGAAATTTGGAACCGCTGAGTACAAGAACGTGAATGACGAGATTCGCGTGACGGGCAATGTTGAAGTGGACGAGCAGCGGGTGTCATACGTGCAAGCGCGTTTTCCGGGTTGGATTCGCACCGTGTATGCAAACGCGACTTATCAGTTTGTCCGCAAAGGTCACCCGTTATTCACCATTTACAGCCCCGATCTCGTGACTACGGAACAGGAGTACCTGTTGGCGAAACAGAATGCTCAGCAACTCCAAGGCAGCTCGATCTCAGGAGTCGCTTCTGGATCTGAGTCGCTGGTCAGCTCTGCCAAACAACGGTTGGAGCAATGGCAAGTTCCGCCGAGTGAGATTGCAAAGCTCGAAAGCACTGGGAAAGTCATTACCGACCTCACATTCAATTCGCCTGTTTCCGGCTACATCACCGAG
>JBBSFW010000049.1:0-28142 GCA_038254805.1 Terriglobales bacterium | reverse complement strand
TGCAACCGCTCCCGGCGCTCAGCGTCCGCCTGTGCCGCCTCACGTTGCCGGTTCCAGTCTCGCTTTTGCTGGCGGCACGTAAGCTCTGTCCGTTCGCCGGCAGTGATGTTGCCCCAGCAGCCCAGCGTTTTGCAGGCATCCACAAAACTGCAGGAGTCGCGCCTGCGCACGAAAGCGATAAGGTCGCCGCCGCATTGACAGCCGAAGCAGTACCAAAGGCCACGTTCAGAATTCACGGTGAAGCTGCTACCGGACTTGGAATCATGGAATGGGCAACGACATACCAGCCGGCCGCGCCCGGCCGGACGAAGCCGACCCAGCTCGCGCTCGTAGAAGGAGCGAGCTGGCGGAAGTGCCGCGCGATCTACGTTCGAGAAGCTCATCCTTTCTTACCGCGCTGAGACTTTCGTTCCCGCGCGATATTCCTCGCCGCTGACTGCGCGGGCGTTTCTGGGCGGATCAGGGCGAGAAGCTCCACTTCATCGACCAGGGTTGCCCCGCCAATCTTGTATCGCGTCAATTTCCCGTCGCTCAGATAACGGCGAATGGTCCAAGGCGACAATTTTGCAAAATCGGCCGCCCCCGAAACCCTCAGATATTTGCGATTCATCTGTGAAATCCTCCAATGAGTTGCATTATCGATTCAGGCTTGACTAGCTTTAGGAACTTTTTGTATCCTACGCGAAATGGCTGTGATGCGTAGGTACGGAAAACAGCAACAGAGGAAGAAGGACACGTTGAAATCCCTCAATCTCTGGCTCAATCGCCCTCACAAAACCGGTGTCGCGCGAAAGGTGATGAGCGTTGTTCGTGAGGGTCGGGCGCTGCTCGACTACATGGAAGCGTGCAATTTCTTCGTAAAGCCTTTACGCAACGGAAAACTTTTCCACGAGCCACCGCCGGGTTCCGACATTTTGGAAGTACGCTCCGCGAAACTCCGATGTTTTATGAGTCAGCTGCGTTTTACGCTAGCCATGGCAGGCACGGACCGGATGGTACCGAATGCACTTTGGTTGGACATCCGTCCTAAGACGAGGGATAGCGGCACGTGGGAACACAAGAGGACCCTTTTTTTTCCAATTCCTTCTGACCCCACCGACCATGCCACTGGCGATCGCAATGGCTGGGTGGCGCTAAATGTGATCATGCACATCGCGCCGGAAGGAAATTTTCCCCAGCGCTGCTTAGCGCCACTACCCAAAAAAGCGGGTGTGTGTAGCAGTTGGTTCGTGAAGATCACACCCCATCAACACGCTTGCTCAGAGCGATGTCGTCAACGCAAATTCGAAGCAACGAGTGAGTACAAGAAGCACAAGGCGGAATATGCACGCACACATAGGGAGAGATTGAAGGATCTCCAGCACAAGTGGCTCGAAATGGTTAAACGGGAGGCTCGACGTGGGAAGAAACGGTGATGGGATTTATACCCGACAGGACCGACCGGGCTACTGGATCAGTTACAAGGATGCCGACGGCCGCAGGCGTAGGAAAAAGGTCGAAGCGTTCAGTAAATCAAAAGCCAGCGACATCCGAAGCGGATTTGTATCGCAAGAGGAAACTATGCGCGCGCACGGCGTCCGGCCGGCGGGCCCAGAATTATTTGCCGATATCGCGCGCGAATATCTAGCACACCAGAAGCCGCGCATTAGTGCTGCCAATTACAGGCGCGAGCAGGGCATCGTCGAGCACCACTTGAAGCCCTTTTTTGTCGGTGAGTTGAAAGCTATTCGTAGGGCTACCGTTCAGCGATACATTACGCACCGCGGTGCCATGGTCTCAGGCGCAACTACGCCAAGGAACTGAACGTCCTGAAGCACCTGCTGCGTCTTGCCGTCGAGGAGTGGGAATACATTCCAGTGAATCCGGCGCACCGCATGAAGCCTCCAAAAGCCGCCCCAGGTCGAATTCGTTACCTGCAGCCAGTGGAATTGCGGGTAGTGGTCGAAGCCGCGCCTTTGTGGCTGCGGCCGATCATTGCGTTAGCTGTATCTACAGGAATGCGCCGGTCAGAAATTTTACGGCTGCGTTGGTTAGATTTGGATCTCAACGGCACGCGCGCCATGCTCCCCCAAACTAAAAACGGGGACGGGAGGATTGTTTACCTCAATCGCTTGGCGATCCAGGCTATCAAGTCTCTGCCGGTTTCTGAGCAAACAAGGCCGACAGACGTTGTATTTCCCGGGCTCCAACCGGAATGGGTAAGCGTAGCATTTTCCCGGCTGTGCCGACGATTGAAGATCGCAGATTTTCACTTTCACGATCTCAGGCACACGGCAGCAAGCTGGCTTCGGATGAAGGGCGCCGACATCCACACGGTTGCTCAGCTGCTCGGGCACAAAGATTTGAGGATGGCTGCCCGCTATCAGCATCTTTCACCGGGATTTCTATCTGAGGCGGTGGCTCGGTTGGATGGAGCCTTTGAAGAATGTCACCAGTACGTCACCAAAAAAAATCAATTACCGGAAGGAGAGTCACTAAATGCTTTCTAATGTTGGCGTCCCCGACGGGATTTGAACCCGTGTTACCGCCGTGAAAGGGCGATGTCCTAGGCCAGGCTAGACGACGGGGACTGCGGAGTGAAGCGCTCTCTGCGGGCTGAAGCATTGATGGTAGCAGCGGGTTTCTGAAAGTGTCAAAGATGCGGCCATTCCACTGCGCCGTAAGGCGTTTTAGAATGGAGAAGATGTCCCCTGCCGACGTGCGTATGGCCGATTCCCTTTATCTGAATCTTTGGTTTGCAGATTATGCCCCCGACAACATGTTTGGGCATGCTCTGCGGGTCATGCAGGAGTTTCCATTTTCATCGCGCGTTCCCGGGATCACCTACGTTTCCTTGCATCCAGTTTCCTGGAATGAAGCGACGATCTTTGAGCAGCGATTTCGTCCGGGAGTGGCGCCACAGGAATCGCTTGCGGTCGCGGCGGGTCTGGCGCATGAAGATCATGCGTACGTTTTTGACGCGAATTGGGACCTGTGGGCGCCGCAGAGCACGCACGGAGAGTGGCTGCTGCAGCCGGCCCGGGTGAAATTTATTGTGCGCGGGGAAGAGTTTGAGGACGGCGAATCGGAAACTCAGGGTGAAGTGCAGGTTGACTTCGGATTAGACACGCCTTTCCTTCACGAAGACCTGCAACTGACTGCCGAGGTGGAATCCCGGGTGCGCGCTAACGTGCAAATGCTGGTGGACTTCACCGGCCGGGTAGAGAAAAAATCAAGTCCCAGTACCCGGCTGCTCTGGTCCGAGTCGGATGAGAATCTGGTGCAAAAGCTTGTGGGCCGGTTGCAACGAGTGCAATAGATCACCCACTGCTTTCCATTTACGGCCGTCGATTTAATGCTAGCGCATGCCCGCAGGCCGGCCTGAAGAAATCTTTGAACCGAGCAGCTTGTGCGTCCGTCAAGGGCATCCAAGAAAAGTCATGTTCGCCAGACGCAGGCCGAAGCCCGAGGAGGAACCCCTAGTTCCGCATGGCCTGGTTTGGCATGCCACCGGCGACCCCTCCGAGACGCGTGAGAAACCGGCAACTCCCGCAGTCCCCCCAGCTTCTGAAAGCAGCTTCGAGCGCCCGCGAGAGGAGGCCGAGCCTCCTTCCACCGCAGCAAAACTTGCCCACGCGGATGTCCCGTGGCCCACAACAGATGAAGCGCAGCCGGATACGGCCGAACCCGCAGTGGCGATTCCCGCGCAGACGCTGCCGGTGCCTCTCCATCCACAAATTCCGCCGGAATCGGGACAGCCCAGGCGCAACCATGAACTCGTGGGAAACATCGCGAGCAGCGTGGCGGGAGTGTCGCGGGGAATCTCAACAACAAAAGAGGCCCTCGCGGTCCAGTTCCTGCAGCGCGGCAGTCCGGGTTTTTCCCGTGCAAGCGCTGGCTTGAAGCGCCTGGAGGGAGGTTTGCGGCACGGCTATCAGCGATCGCTGGAGTTTCGGCGAAATCTTGCGGTTCCCAAAGACATTGCCGTGGGGCGAATGCGTGAACCGGGTTCGCAACTTCATTTTCAACTCCGGCCGATTGTCGAGCGCCTCAAATTCGGAGCGGCGGCTCGGGCTGCCGCAAGCATCGAGTCTTTCGGTATACGAATGCGCCGGATCTTAGCCGAAAGAAAGGCCGGACACCACGCAGGAGTATCGCCGAGCTACGCGGTTATCAGAAACAGGTTTGCCCAATATCATCGCCATGGGCGAATCTTTCTGGCGCGTGCCAAGGCAGAGTGGATGTTGACGCGCCAGGGTTTCGCGAGAGAATCGCGGCTTTGGCGATCGATGGCAATGTCGGGGATTTGCGCGTTGCTCACGCTGGGCTTTATTTCAACCGTTCGTCACTATGCAACGGAGTCGCTGCCCAGCAGAAATTTCTTCCGCATAATGCCGCCGTCCGCCGCAATAGCGCCGAAGCCGGCAACATCCCAACCAACGGTTCCCGCTTTGGTCCGTGCAGCTCCGCAGCCAGTCAAGCCGGTTGCGGATGAGCGGCAACCTCCCAAGGTTGCGGGTGGTATGACGAAGAGCCGTCCTAAAACCCGCCGTACTGAAGACGATGGCTACGTGGCTCGTGATACCTACGTTTACTATGGGAATGGTTCTAACAAGTCACATTGAGGGCGATTGCAATTCCTTTGAGGGTTCCCGTGGATTAACGGAAGTTCGACTACCGTTGCTTATGGGGCACTGATCCCATGGTTGGACGATTTTAGTATCAGTAACGGCAGCGGTACGGGTGGTTCACTTCAGACTGACCAGGCGGTCCACCAATTCCGAATAGTCCTTCTTTTCGAGGCCGTGGACCTCGCGGTTATATTCGTCCACCTTGGAGGAATAATTCATCGAGCAGAATTTTGGGCCGCACATCGAGCAAAATGCAGCTTCCTTGTAGTAGTCGTCGGGCAGGGTTTCATCGTGCATGGAGCGAGCGGTTTCGGGATCGAGGGAAAGCGCGAACTGTTTCTCCCAATCGAATTTGTAGCGCGCGAAGCTGAGAGCATTGTCGCGGTCCTGAGCGCCTGGCCGGTGGCGGGCAAGATCGGCAGCATGCGCCGCGATCTTATAGGCGATGATCCCATCTTTTACGTCTTTCTCGTTCGGCAGGCCGAGGTGCTCCTTGGGCGTCACATAGCAAAGCATGGCCGCGCCGTGCCACCCGATCATGGCCGCGCCAATCGCGGAGGTGATGTGGTCGTAGCCGGGAGCAATGTCAGTCACTAGCGGGCCGAGAGTATAGAAAGGAGCTTCGTAGCAGAGCTCGCGTTCTTTATCCACCTGCTCTTTGATCTTGTCCATCGGAACGTGGCCGGGGCCTTCGATCATGACCTGCACGTCGTGCTCCCAGGCTTTCTGGGTGAGTTCGCCGAGGGTCTTGAGTTCAGCGAACTGTGCCTGGTCGCTGGCGTCGGCGATGCATCCGGGCCGCAGGCCGTCGCCAAGCGAGAATGACACGTCATACGTCGCGAAAATCTTGCAGATATCGTCAAAGCGGTCGTAAAGAAAATTCTGTTTGTGGTGATGCGCCATCCACTGCGCCAGAATTGCGCCGCCGCGGCTCACGATGCCGGTGATGCGCTTGGAGACCAGGGGCAAATATTGAAATAGCACGCCGGCATGGATGGTCATGTAGTCCACGCCCTGCTGGGCCTGCTCGGCGATGACTTCAAGCATAATCTCCGCGTTGAGGTCTTCAATGCGCTTCACCCTTGAGATTGCTTCGTAGATGGGCACGGTACCGATGGGAACGGGCGAGTGGCGCAGGATGGCTTCGCGGATTTCGTGAATATTGCCGCCGGTCGAAAGATCCATTACAGTGTCGGCGCCGTAGTGGACCGCGGTGTGCAGCTTTTTCAGCTCGTCGTCGATATTGGACGTGACCGCGCTATTGCCAATATTGGCGTTGATCTTGCAAAGCGATTCGACCCCGATGCACATCGGCTCCAGCTCAGGATGATTGATATTGGCGGGAATGATCATCCGGCCGCGAGCCACTTCAGCACGGACCAGCTCTGGCGCGAGCTTCTCGCGCGCCCCAATGTACCGCATCTCTTCCGTCACTGCGCCATGCCGGGCATACCGCATCTGCGAAAAGTTGCCGTCAATATTTTCTGAACGGCGGCGGACAGTCCATTCCGCGCGGACCTTGGCGGCGTTAGTTCCATTGTGTCCGTTTCCGTTAGTACCATTGGGAGAAGCCATGGTTTTTACTTCCTTGATGTCAGGGATGAACTTTAATTATACGCGGCGTCAGCGGAGTTCAAGGAGAGGTCCTGTAGCAGGTTGATCTCGGAGTGGGTGAGAACTTGGAAGTGTAATGAGACAGATCTGCTATCTCTCGGCTACCCCGCTTCTGTCTCGGCAGGCCGGAGCGTACGCACTGGCCAAATTGCGCTCACGAAGCCGACGGCATAAACCAGGCCAATCACGGAAAAGCCTGCAACCAAGTTGCGTTGGGCTACGGCGCCCACGAGGTAGGACTGCGAGACCTGAAGCGCCGTGCCCGCAGCGTAGAAGGTGTTCTGCACCCTTCCCATGAAATACTTTGGGATCTGTTCCATCAAGCTTGTGTTCATGGCAACGCCGGTAATGCCCCTCCCCGAGCCCATCAGTGCATAGACCATAACCGCCAAGGCAAGATGAGGCATGGTAGGCGCAGTGATCATCATTACGGTGAGCAGTCCAAGTGTGATTGCGATCGCGCGCCGCGCGCCAAATTTCCGGATGAACGCGGGAGCGTAGAAGGCGCTCAAGAAGGCGCCCACACCCCAGCCCGCGTTCAGCCAGCCGTAGCCCACCGCGCCTTTGTGATAAATGTCGTCGCTGAGCGGCGCGGTCACGACGACTCCCGTCATCATGGCTGAGAGAAAGAGCGCCCAACTGAGGCCAAGCGTGACGATCTCCCGGTGTCCGCGAAGAAACTGCATCCCTTCGCGCATCTCGCGAAAGAATTTCTGCACGGCGGTTTCAGCAGCAACTATCTCTGCATGCAACTCGGCGGGACGAGGTACCACGTGGCGTCCTTTACGCACGACGAAGTAGCAAAGAAACGAGACCACATACGTGCTAACGTCGATCAACAACACTCCGCCCAGGTGAAGACGGTTATAGACAAATCCAACCACCGCTCCGGCGATCAGCCATCCGCCCTGCACGCCGGCGAGCAAGAACGTATTGGCGTGCACGAATTCGTCTTCCGGCGTGAGTTCCTGGATGAGGGAGGTGATTGTCGGCCAGAACATCCAGAAGCCGGCGCCTACCAGAGTGTTCATCAAATAAAGTTCCCAGAGGCGCTCTTTTCCGGCGAGGGCAAGCAAGGCCACCGCCAAGATGACCAGTGCGCGAGCGGCATCGAGCAGCATCACCAGCCGGCGGCGGTCTTCGCGGTCAATGACCACGCCGGTGAACGGAAGCAAAAATATGGCAGGCAGGGTTTGCACGATGGCAAACGTTCCCAGCGCGATCTTAGAATGCGTGGCTTGCAGGATGTACCAGGCTACGGCGGCAGCATTCATCCCGCTGCCGATCATGGAGACGACGTTGGCGGCGAAGACGAAACGCAGCGATTTCTTTTGCAGGATCGAACGCATGACCCACAATCATAGCTTCAGAGGTGAGGGCTGCGCCGTGGCGATGTGAGCTGCACCGCTTTCGATTCCCAAAGCACATATACGATCAGCATTAACATTACCGGCTCAATGGGGTGCTTGTAACGCGGAAACGGATTTACCAGGTAATAAGGAAGCGGATAAATAACGAGGAATGGCGCAAGCAGCCAACGATAGGGATTCGCGCGGCGAAAGGCAAGGAGAAGGCCGGCAAAGGCAAAAACGCTTGCCAGCAGAAATTCCACGTGGCGCGCGATCCACAGGTCGTACCCCGCAACAATGGTAGTTTGCGGCGGCGCAGCCCAAAAATACCACGCCCTCTGACAACTAAATAGGAAGAATTTACCGGGATGCTGTCGGAGGAACGATCTCACCTGCTCTCTCTTTTCATCCATAAAGCGAATTTCCCCCAGCTCCTGAAAACGGCGCATGGACGCGGGGTCGTTGCCCGGATGCTCATTGCGCGTCCATAAACCGGACGACCCGTTGTTATTCGCCTCGTGCAACTCCAGGGAAAGATTGTCACGAATAAAAATAAACCGGCCAAAGACGCGGTAGTTGCGGATTGTCCAGGGCGTAATGCAGACCAACACCACCAGGAGGCACATCGCGGCGCCAGAAAACCGGCGGGAGAAGGCCGGAAGCTGACACATCAGCCACGCGAGAAAAAATGGCAACATGATCACAACCGCGGTATTGGTGAGAACAATCAATCCCCAGAGCAGACCCAGGAGAAGCCAATCGCGCCGGCGCACGCCTTCGGCCATGCGAATTGTGAGCCACAGGGCGAGAGTGAGCAGAAAGGTCGTGAAGCTGGTCTCCCACACCACTCTCACCGGCCAATAAATAAGATACGGAAATACCGCCCACGTCCACGCGCTGGCACGCGCCACGCTTTCGCCGAACATTCGTGCAGCGATCAGGTAAAGCGTCCAGCAGGTGAGCGCGGCAAAGATGCTGTTGAAGGCGAGAATGGCCCAGCCTGCGGCAAAAGTGTAAATTCCGAAGATCTTGAACACGCCGGCGAGGATGTAGGGATAGGCGGGGGCCGTCCAGGCGCTAGGGCCGGAATTCAAATCGGTGGGCGAGCTGAAACCCTGGCCTTGCGCGATAGAGCGCGCCAGGCGTCCCATCTCCCAGCCGAATTGGAAGTGGTCGCGCCGCGGGGTGATGCGATAGGTGTGGCCGATGGTGATGACTGCGACGCGCAGCAGGAACGCCACCAGTACCATGCACCAGATCGATCGCCTGAACCGTCGTTTGGCCGGCGATGGAATTGTTCCGGAAATAATTTCGCCCTTTTGAAGAATTTTCCTCTGGTTCACCCGCTCAGACTACAGCAGCAGCGCCGAAGTCCGCCAGATTGGGATTGGCTTTCAAAACCAAAAACTCTGGTCTGTCAAAACCAAAGAAGATGGCGCCGGGTTGCATTTGAATCTCTTATGCTCTTCTTTCAAATGTCTTTAAGCACGCCGAACATCTAAAAATGTGGCAGCTTGAGTCTTTTGTGAAGATAGACTTGCGCTGGGATAATCAAGTGTAGAACTGCAAGAAAGAAGGCCTAGCATGGCAGGCAGACTCGCAGGCAAGGCCGCGCTGATTACCGCCGCGGGGCAGGGAATGGGCCTCCGCACTCGCATGTTGAA
Organism: Terriglobales bacterium; assembly: GCA_038254805.1. GTDB lineage: Bacteria > Acidobacteriota > Terriglobia > Terriglobales > Acidobacteriaceae > Gp1-AA145. The sequence goes on along the minus strand of JBBSFW010000049.1, from coordinate 18,905 downwards.
TGTGCGCGACACCGCCGCCGTCAACGCGATGGTGGAAGAAATCGGGGCATTCGATGTGCTCTTCAACTGCGCCGGCTACGTTCACCAGGGCAGCATTTTCGAATGTTCGCAGCACGACTGGGATTTTTCCTTTGACCTCAACGTCACATCCATGTACCGGACCTGCCGCGCTTTTCTGCCTGCCATGATCGCGGCGGGGAAGGGAAGCATCATTAACATGTCTTCTGTGGCCTCGAGCATCAAGGGTGCGCCCAACCGTTTCGTCTATGGCGCTTCGAAGGCCGCCATCATCGGGTTGACCAAGGCCATCGCCGCGGATTTTGTCACTAAAGGCGTGCGCTGCAATGCTCTCTGCCCGGGTACGGTGGAAACGCCTTCGCTGGGCGACCGCATCGCTGTTCAGAGCGATGGCGAACTTACGGTGGAGAAAGTGCGTTCGCCCTTTATCGCCCGCCAGCCCATGGGACGCCTGGGCAAGGCGGAAGAGATCGCGGCAGCCGCGCTCTATCTCGCCTCTGACGAGTCCGCTTTTATGACTGGTCAGGCGCTCATCATCGACGGCGGCTGGAGCATCTAGTTCTTTGAAGGAAGATCGGCTAGCTCAGCCCCCGCGCTGGAAGAACAGTTAACGGCTGACTAATGATCTTCCGTGGCTTCTGTCAGGATGGGCGCAGCGGATTGGCTGGCGTCCTCGGAGTGCCTCAGCTTAACGTGCGCGCGAAACGCTTTATAGAGCATTTCATTGGTTTCGGGTTGCGAACTCTCCGCATCAGTAACGGCTTTTTCGACGCAGATGATCTCACGGCACTCAGAGCACTTTCCAAAGCGATGACTGGCACGATCCATTTCCTCCCTCGGCCCAAGCCAGTCGATGCCTGTTAATTCTGGTTTTTTCATACCCACAGTTTCCCACAGGGCGGAGAACTCCGCCAGCGCTGTAGATTTCAAATTACTCACTGCCGTTCTTTTCCGGGTTTAGCCCTTTTGAATTCCTTCGTGTAACCTCTTTCCTGGCGGAACAGCCGACGAGTAATTCTTCAGAGGAATATGGAGCAGGCCTACATTTGCGATGCGATTCGTACCCCGTTCGGAAAATACGGGGGAGCACTCGCCCCCATCCGGGCGGATGATTTGGCTTCGATTCCGATCCAAGCTCTAATGGCCCGCAATCCCAGCGTTGACTGGGGGGCGGTGGATGACGTTATCTACGGCTGCGGCAATCAAGCGGGAGAGGACAATCGCAACGTTGCCCGCATGGCCCTGCTGCTGGCGGGTTTGCCGAAAGAAGTTCCCGGCGCGACCGTGAACCGGCTGTGCGGATCGAGTCTCGAAGCCGCTGCTGTTGCTTCTCGTGCGATCAAAGCGGGGGAGGCTGCGCTGCTAATCGCAGGCGGAGTGGAGAGCATGTCCCGTGCGCCGTTCGTGATGGCCAAGGCCGACGCCGCCTTCTCGCGGAACATGAGAGCGGAAGACACGACAATCGGCTGGCGCTTCGTCAATCCCTTGATGAAGGCGAAATATGGCACCGATTCTATGCCGGAGACGGCAGAGAATGTCGCTGAGGAGCGGCACATTTCTCGCGAAGACCAGGACGCCTTTGCTCTTCGTAGCCAGCTGCGAGCGGCCGAAGCGCAGCGCAAAGGCTATTTCGGGGAAGAGATCGTTCCTGTGACGATTTCCGGCGTGAAGGGCGATCCCAAAGTGATTTCACAAGATGAGCAGCGGCGCCCGCAAACGACGCTCGAAGCGCTGGCAAAACTGAAGCCAATCGTGAAGCCGAATGGTACGGTGACCGCCGGCAACGCTTCGAGCGTAAACGATGGCGCGGCGGCTTTGTTACTGGCTTCTGAAGAAGGCGCCAGAGCGCACGGTCTTACCCCCATTGCCCGGGTCGTGATCTCGGCTGCAACCGGAGTGTTGCCGCGGGTAATGGGGATGGGACCGGTTCCTGCGGTACGCAAAGTCTTGGCCAAAGCAGGACTGAAACTGTGTGACATGGATGTGATTGAGCTGAATGAAGCCTTTGCGGCGCAGGCCCTCGCGGTTCTACGCGATCTGGGACTGCCGGATGATGCTGCGAGCGTCAACCCGAATGGTGGCGCGATTGCGATCGGGCATCCCCTAGGAGCCAGTGGAGCGCGGCTTATCAGTACGGCGGTCCGTCAGCTACAGCGAACCGGGGGACGATATGCGCTTTGCACCATGTGCATTGGCGTAGGGCAGGGCATCGCGATGATTCTGGAGCGCATTTAGCGGTGAAGCGCGCACCCCAACTGCTCTCGACCTCCGGAAGGAAAAACGCAGCCGCAGCGCTCAGGAAAGCCGGCCTTTTCTCCTTCGTGTTCGTGATGTACTCCTACAATACCGCCGGGCCTTTTGGCCTGGAGGACCAGGTGCGGACCTCTGGGCCAGGAATGGCGTTGATCTGTCAGCTGTTCATTCCTTTTCTCTGGTGCATCCCCATTTCGCTGGTCGCGGCGGAGTTGACCACCGCCATGCCCGTCGAAGGAGGTTTTTATCGCTGGACGCGTGAAGCCTTCGGAGATTTTTGGGGATTTCTCGCCGGATGGTGGAATTGGTGCGCCTCATTCCTGCTGGGCGCTTTGTACGCGGTGCTGTTTACGGATTACGTCGCATTTTACTTTCCCAACATTACTGCCTGGGAACGTTACCTGGTGGCGGTATCGGTGATTGTGGTAATCGGGTATGTCAATGTGAGAGGAATTCGCCTGGTCGGAAAGGTCGCGACCACGCTGGAACTGGCAATCCTCGCCGTCGTGCTCCTAATGTGCGTAATGAGTGTGCGGCTGTGGCACCATAACCCCTTCCTGCCTGTAATTCCGCCGCACCAACCGTTTTTCCAGGTGTTTGGCGTGGGTTTTGCGGTTGGGCTGTGGCTGTACGCTGGCTATGAACAGGTTTCATCGGTTGCGGAAGAGGTGGAAAATCCCCAGCGAAGTTATCCCAGAGCGCTGGCCTGGGTGGTCCCACTTTCAATCGCGACCTATTTCCTGCCGACAGCTTGCGCTCTGGCGGCGGCAGGGAACTGGGAGCAATGGGGCACCGGATATTTCTTCGAGGCAGCCAAACTTATTGGCGGACCAGCCCTGGGCCTGGCAATCACCTTGGCCGCCGCCGTCATGAACCTGTCCATTCTCAATAGCACGGTTCTGACCACGACGCGCATGCCTTCGGCAATGTCGCAAGACGGATATTTGTCTCCGGTTCTGTCCAGGATTCATCCCCGCTTCGGCACGCCGTGGATCGCGATTGTGCTGTCCTCATTCATTTACTGTCTGCTGGCCCGGCAGAACGTGACCCAACTGATTTCGGTTTATATCTGGCTCCGCGTCGCCACATCTATTCTCACCGTTCTTTCCGCGTGGCGATTGCGGCGGACGCATCCCGCGATGCACAGACCGTTCAGGATTCCCTGGGGAAAGATGGGGCTGGCCTATGCGGTCATTGCTCCGCTGTTGATAAGCGCCGTAGCGCTAATCGTGCCAGCTTTCTCGCAAGCGCCCGCCGACAAATTTGCGGTCAGGTGGGGACCAGTCGCGCTGCTCATGGGTCCCATTGCCTATCTGCTATTTCGAAGAAAAAAAGAGGCTCAGCTGATCCAGTCCAGCACTTTGTAATACGCGCCGGCGAACGGCAAGAACCAGGGTTTTTCGTTATACAGTCCCAGCGGCGCGCCGGGGAAAGGAATCGTGGCATAAGGAAGCTGATCGCTTCCGCCACAAATAGTCTCCGCCATTTTTGATCCGAGGTAAGTAGCCATGGCCACGCCGTGCCCGGCGTATCCCAGCGCGTAGTGCATTCCGTCGATCCGTCCGGCGTGCGGCATAGTGTCAAAACAGAAATCCAGGGTTCCACCCCAGGCGTACTCGACTTTGGTATCGAGCAGTTGCGGAAAAACCTTGACCATGCCCCGGCGCAGAATTGCGGCGCTGCGGCGAATGGTGTTTCGGGTCTCGGGAAAAAATGCCGCCCGGCCGCCAAAGAGCATGCGATTGCCGGGCGTGAGCCGGTAGTAATAAAGATAGTGTTTAGAGTCGTAGATCATACGATTGCGGGGACTGAGCTCCCGGGCCAGAGTATCGGACAATGGTTCGGTGGCGATGATGAAGGATCCAATGGGGATGATTTTCTTCCGCAGCGCCGGGGTTGCCGCGGAGGTATATCCACTGGTCGCCACCAGAACATCGCGAGCAAAAACGCTTCCCCGCAGCGTTCTGAGTTCAAATCCGCCAATCCCATTTCGTGAGCTGCTGGCGACTCCCATGACTCCAGTATTTTCGTAAATCATGACTCCAGCTCGAAGGGTGGCCTGGCCGAGCCCGGCGACATAGCGTGCGGGATTTAATCCGGCGCTGGCCTTGTCGACGATCCCGCCGAAATAGGCGGCAGATCCAATTTCTTCGCGGAGCTCTTGGCGGGGAACAACTTGCAGTTCGTGGTGGAACTCTCTGGCAATAACCTCAACCGACCGGGCGGAGGAATTGAAATGCGATTGCTTGCAGGCAACTTCGAGATGTCCGCAACGAGAAAAGTCGCAGTCGATTGACTCTTCATGAATGATCTGCTCAACCAGATCGATCGAGGCAAGTGATGCGGCATACATTTGCCGGGTCAACTCCATTCCGTAACGGCGGGCAAGGGTGTGGACGCTCAGCTTCATCCCGGTGAGCACCATGCCGCCATTGCGCGAACTTGCGCCCCACCCGACGCTGTTGGCCTCTAGCACGGCAACCTTGGCGCCACGTTTCGCGAGAGCGCGGGCAGCAGAAAGACCAGTAAAGCCGGCGCCGATGACCGCGACATCTATGTTCAGGGGGAGTTCGCCCGGGGTTCCGGAAGGCATGGCTGCGGTGCTCAGCCAATAATTGGATTCCAGGAAATTAGTTGCGCTCACGATGTTCGAGACTCGGAGTCAATGTGCGGCCCTGCCCGTCATCTCACGAATGACCTGAGCCTCTCGGTCGCGATACGGCCGCCCGTCTGGATATAAGACTTCGTGAAACCACACCGGAGGGGGTTGCAAAACATATGGTTTTTCCCAAGAGTCCCAGGGAAGATAGGTTTGCGATTTGCCCGCTACGAATCCCCAATTGATGGCCGCGATGTGGTGCTGTCGCGCAATGGGCAAGATGGCGTCGAATGTGCTGCCTACAGGGCGGGCCATGAATTCAGTGCAAAGAATTGGCCGGTGGTAGCCTTCCAGGGTGCGGACGCGTTGTTCAAAATCTTCCGGCCAACTGTAGTTATGGAAGGAAAGCACGTCTGACTGCTCCAGCTGCACGCGTCCGATGGGATCAAGTTTCTCCGGCGACGACCAGTCTTCCCCTTCCCATAAGCCGCTGGTGAGCGGCTGTGAAGGATGGACGGCCCGCGCCCAGTCGAATACTTTCGGCAGCAGTTCCAGCACTCGCTTTTGCTTGTCCTTGAGCTCAACCCGGCCGTATGCTCCACCGTTGGTATTGGATGGCTCGTTCCAGACATCCCAGCCAAGAACACGCGGATCGTTGGCAAAGGCTGCAACGACTCCCTTGACATATGCTTCCAGCCGGGGTTCCTGCGATACGTCGGCTAGCGCCAACTTGCCCGGGCTCTGTGCCCAGCCAGAGTTGTGCACCCCGGGAATCGGAGGATGCTGGGGTCCCAATTTCGGGAAGGGATCCCAACACGAATCGAACAAGACCAGTAGCGGACGAATGTGGTGCTTAGAGGCGATCGCGAGAAAAGTATCCAGGCGTTTGGTGAATCCCGCCGAATCCTGCTGCCACAAAAGGTCATGCAGGAAGACGCGCATGGTATTCATGCCCAGTCCCTCGGCCCATCCCAATTCCTTATCTATTTCCTGAGGATCAAAGGTTTCGGCCTGCCACATTTCCAGCTCGTTAATTGCGTCAGCCGGCAGAAAGTTGCTCCCGACAAGCCAGGGTTGCTGCTGATACCAATTGTTGGCTTTGCTCTCGTTCCAGCGTGGCGATTGCGCTTCAGCTCGACCGGCGGCAGAAATGAGAAAGAATGTGAGGGCGGCGAAATATGTTCTATACATGTCGGAACCTCCTACCTTGTTGCTACCAACGATCGTAATCTCTCAGCGGCAAGCTCAGGGGTGATATCGCGTTGCGGGGTGCCCAGCATTTCAAATCCAACCATGAATTTCCGAACTGTCGCTGAGCGCAGCAATGGCGGATAAAAATGCGCATGGAAGTGCCACTCCGGATGGTCAGCCCGGTCCGCGGGGGCCTGATGGAATCCCATGGAGTAAGGGAAGGGAACATCGAAAACGCGGTCGTAGGTCGCAACGATCTGCTTTAGAATCGCGCTCAGTTGCTTCACATCCTCCCTGGTCATATCGAGAAAACTTCCCACATGACGACGGCTCGACAAGAGTACCTCAAACGGCCACACCGCCCAGAAGGGAACCATGGCAACGAAGCCATCATTCTCGCAGATTATTCGAGCCTGCTCAGTTTGCTCGAGTTTTGCGTAATCACAAAGCAAGCAGCTTCTGTGTTTGTCAAAATAGGCGCGCTGTGAAGCCAGCTCTCGCGACGGCGCCTGGGGGATCGAGCTGGTGGCCCAGATCTGGCAATGCGGGTGAGGATTGCTGGCGCCCATCATCTCGCCCCGGTTTTCGAAAATTTGCACGTGCTGGACTCCGGGGATTGTCGACAATTCCTTGAACTGCGAAGTCCAGGTCACGACCACTTCTTCAATTTCTGCCAGTCCCATGGTCGAAAGGGTCAGGTCATGCCGGGGAGAGAAGCACATCACCTTGCAGATACCCGACTCTCCCTCGGCTACCAGCAACCCTCTTTCTTGCAGGTCATGCCGGAAACTGGGAGTGTCTTTCTTCAGCGCCGCGAAGTCGTTTTCGAAGACGAATGTGGACTGATACTTCGGATTCTGAGCACCGCCCGCACGTGAATTGCCGGGGCAAAGGTAGCAAGAGGGATCGTATTTCGGGCGCGTAGAGGCAGGGAGGGACTCAATTGCCCCCTGCCAGGGCCGTTGCGTGCGGTGCGGCGAAACCAGCACCCATTCCTGGGTGAGTGGATTGAAACGCCGATGAGATAGTTCGCTCAGCTTCAACTCGTGGTTGCCTTCAGGCGACTAGCGCTGACGGAATCGATCGAGGTCATGGAACCGACTGTATGTTCTCTCACAACCCCTGCCGGAATACAATACCGCCGGCGAATCGCAACGCCGCCACGCGGCCGAGAGAAGGGATGTTAACGTTTACAAATAAGACATGATCGGAGATAATGCAGCGGTTCGCGTGCACCCCGTTTGTACTGCTCGGAACGCGACGGCGGTTGCATCCTTGGAACGGAGGTTGCCAGAATGCGGGTGTGGGCTTTCGTACTTGCTCTTATGATTACTGCGGCGGACTTGCACGGCGAGGTTAGCAAACACTCTTTTGGGAAAACTCCCGACGGCGCTTCGGTTGACATTTACACCCTGAAGGATGGCGCTTTGGAAGCGCGAATCACCACCTATGGTGGGATTGTTACCTCGCTGAAAGTTCCGGACAAAAAAGGCAATTCAGCCGATGTGGTTCTGGGATTCGACTCGCTGGACGGATATCTGGGCAAGAGCCCGTATTTTGGCGCCATCATCGGCCGCTATGGCAACCGCATTGCCGCGGGCAAATTCGCGCTGGGTGGCAAGACTTATTCCATTCCTGCGAACGACGGTCCTAATGCTCTGCATGGCGGCCCTCGCGGCTTAGACAAAGTGGTTTGGAAGGCGAAAGAAATTTCGCACGGGATCGAGCTCAGTTATGTCAGCCCCGACGGTGATCAGGGCTTTCCGGGAGCTCTGAGCGCGGTGGTGCGCTACACGCTGCGTGGTAAAGACCTCAAGATCGAGTACTCCGCGACCACAGATAAAGATACGGTCCTGAACCTGACCAACCATTCCTACTTCAACCTGGCTGGTCAGGGCCAAGGCGATATTCTCCAGCATCAGGTCAAGCTAAACGCCGCACGGTACACGCCGGTGGACGAGGGACTTATACCCACGGGGGAACTTGCGCCGGTGGAAGGCACGCCATTCGATTTTCGCAAGGCGACCGCAGTAGGCGCCCGCATCAATGATGACAACGAGCAATTGCACCGGGGGAAGGGCTACGATCACAACTGGGTCTTGGATGGTGGAGGGGGCAAGCTGTCGGAGGCGGCGGAAGTCTATGAGCCGGCTACGGGGCGAGTGATGCAGGTATGGACGGACCAGCCCGGCGTGCAGTTTTATACCGGTAACTTCCTGGACGGCACCATCATTGGCAAGGAAGGGAAAGTATACCAGCGCAGGTCCGCGCTGTGCCTGGAAACGCAGCATTTTCCGGACTCACCGAACCATGCGAATTTTCCTTCGACGGAGCTGAAATCCGGCAAGACGTATCACACGGTCACGATTTACAGGTTCTCATCACGTTGAGCTTCAGTGGAAGCTGAGGCAAGTTGCAAGTTGCGGGGACCTGCGCGCTTCCAGCAGCTTTGATCATGTCCAAGGGTTCCATCACTGCACTTTCAAAATCGCTTCAGGCATTGCGCGAGGAAGTACTTGAGGCCAACCTCGAACTGGTTCGTCGTGGGCTGGTGCTATACACGTTTGGAAATGCCAGCGGAATTTTGCGCGATGAAGGCTTAATAGTGATCAAGCCCAGCGGGATTCCCTACGAAAAGATGAAACCGGAGCACCTGGTGGTTACCGATCTCGAGGGCAGGCTTGTCGGAGGTGACTTACGTCCCTCATCCGACCTTCCAACTCACGTTGTGCTGTACAAAGCTTTTGAGGGGATTGGAGGCGTTGTGCACACCCACTCGGAGTACGCCACTGCCTGGGCGCAGGCGGGTCGGGAAATCCCATGCTTTGGCACCACCCATGCCGACTATTTTCATGGTCCGGTGCCGGTCACAGGCGTAATTCCCGATCAGGAGGTCGCTGGAGAGTATGAGCAGAACACCGGGGATGCGATCGTCCGCGCCTTCCAAGACTATCGCTGGGAGGCGATGCCGGGCGCGCTGGTGGCCAATCATGGTCCTTTTACCTGGGGCGAGAATGTGAAAGCTGCGGCCCACAACGCTGTCATTCTTGAGTCGCTGGCCAGAATGGCTTACCTGACAGTGACACTGAACCAGCAGGCAGCACCGATAGGGAAAGCGCTCCACGACCGGCACTATCTGCGCAAGCACGGTGTTAACTCATACTACGGTCAGACAAAGGAAGGGAAATGAACTCACTCTTCGCGATGTTCGTGACGGAACGGCTGGTGCGGCTTTCGGGAGTGGACTATGTAATTGTCGCCTTCTATTTTGCGCTGGTCCTTGCGATTGGATGGTACTTGAAGGGGCAAGCCAACACCGGCGAAGACTTCTTTATGGCCGGCCGCGAGATGACCGCCTGGGTCGCGGGGCTAAGTTTCCTTTCCGCCAATCTGGGGGCGCTAGAGTTGATGGGCTGGGCCGGCTCTGCTTACCAGTATGGCATTATGGCAACCCACTGGTACTGGATCGGGGCCATTCCGGCCATGCTGTTTTTGGCGCTGGTGATGATGCCCTTCTATTACATTTCCAAGACTCACTCAGTTCCCGGATATTTGAAGCTGCGCTTCGGCGAACCCAGCCGCGCCTTGTCCGCGGTTTCTTTCGCATTCATGACCGTTCTGATGAGCGGCGTCAATATGTTCGCCATGGCCAAGGTGATGCAGATCGTGCTGGGATGGGACATCAATTTCAGCATTTGGGTTTCTTCGCTCACCGTCGCTATTTATGTTTCGCTCGGCGGGTTGCGGTCGGCCATCTTCAATGAAGTGCTGCAATTCTTTTTGATATGGGCGGGCGCTCTGCTGATCCCTATTCTGGGCTTGATCGAGGCGGGGGGATGGAGCAATCTCAAAGTACAAATCGCGCAGCGGGCCTCGGAACAGTATGTTCACATGTGGGCCGGCATGGGCCACTTCACTACAAATCCCATGGGTATCCACTGGACGGGAATTGTGTTTGGCCTCGGCGCCGTCCTCTCCATGGGTTATTGGACCACGGATTTTCTAGTGGTGCAGCGAATCCTGGCGGCGAAAGACATCCGCAGCGCAGAGATTGCGCCCATCATTGGCGCGGGCTTTAAGATGGCGGTGCCGCTCATCGTAATCCTGCCTGGTTTGATAGGTCTGGCTGTCCTCCCCGTGAAACTAGTTCCGGAGTCGGTGGCGGCGGTGACTGGTGGCCACAGCTACAACGATGTTCTGCCGTTGATGCTGGCACGCTACTGTGGTCCTGGCCTGCTCGGGCTGGGCATCACCGCTCTGATCGCCGGCTTTATGTCTGGCATGGCGGGCAACGTGAGCGCATTCACCACGGTGTGGACCTATGACATTTACCGCCCTCTTATCAACAGCAAGGGGACCGATCACCACTACGTGAACATGGGGCGTTGGACCACGATCATTGGAGTTCTCATTAGCGTGGGGACTGCCTACCTGGTCATGCAGTTCGCCAGCATCATGGATTACGTGCAGGCGCTGTTCAGTTTCTTTATCGCTCCCCTGTTCGGAACTGTTCTTTTGGGGATGCTCTGGAAGCGTGCCTCGGGGGCGGGTGGGTTTTGGGGATTACTATGCGGAACGCTTTCATCGGTCAGCATGTGGGCCTGGGTCAAGGTTGATCCGACTGCGCTTCGGTATGTCGCGCTGTCGCCTCACGCCAAAGCCCTGGCGCAGGACATGTATCAGGCGCTCTGGTCCTTCCTAGTGTGCGTGAGCGTGACTGTGGCCATAAGTTTGGCGACCAAGCCCAAGCCTGATGCTGAATTGGCGGGGCTGGTTTACGGGCTGACGCCGGTTCCTTCCGTAGGAGACATTCCTTTTTACCAGAAGCCGGTCTTCTGGGCAGGCGTCGTGGTTGTGGTGTTCGTGATCTTGAATATCATTTTCTGGTAGGAGGAGGCGCGACCAATGGTTTCCATCTGGTTTTTCATCGGAATTTCGCTTGCCGTAAATGGCGCCCTGATTTTAGCTGCGGGCAGTTCCCAGCTTATGAACCCTTCAGAAAATACCGGGATCGTGCTCTACCACTTGCACGCCAACGTGTGGTGGGGCGCCATCCTGTTTGCAATCGGATTGTTCTATTGCATATTTTTTCGTCCGCGCCGAGCGTAACCGTGTTGCCATTCCGTATTGAAATTGTCCCTCCGGGGTTCTATGCCAGCTAAGAAAATGACCATGGGCGTGATCGTTGGGAACCGGGGCTTTTTCCCCGATCACCTGGCGAAGAGTGGCCGGGAAGAAATGCTAAGCGTGCTGGAGGGCGCTGCTATTGACGCTATCGCACTTACTCCCGAAGAAAGTAGACATGGCGCGGTCGAAACCCGGGAAGACTCCCGCCGCTGCGCCGATCTCTTCAAAAAAAATCGGGACAGGATTGACGGCGTAATCGTTACGCTGCCAAATTTCGGGGAAGAGCGCGCCATCGCCGATGCCTTGCGGTTGGCTGACCTGAGGGTTCCGGTGCTGATTCAGGCGACCCCTGACGATCCGAAAAAGATGACCATTGCCTTCCGGCGCGACAGTTTTTGCGGGAAAATGTCGGCCTGTAATAACTTGAAGCAGTATGGCATTCCCTATTCCATTACCACTCTCCACACGGAAGCGCCCGACTCCCCCGAATTCGCCAAAGATTTGCAATGGTTTGCCGCCACCTGCCGCGTGGTGAATGGCTTCCGCAACCTGCGCGTAGGCGCCATTGGCGCACGGCCGGCGGCTTTCAACACCGTTCGGTACAGTGAGAAAATTCTTGAGTCGCAGGGGATCTCAATCGAGACGCTCGATCTTTCGGAGGTCCTGGGCCGCATTGATCGCATGAAGGATGGCGATGACCTGGCGCAGACCAAGCTCGCTTCCATCAAGAACTACGTGGATGCAAAAGATGTGCCGGAAACGGCCTTGATAAAGATGGCTAAGTTAGGCGCGGTGATCGACCAGTGGATGGCGGCGACGGAAGTGGCGATCAGCGCGGTGCAGTGCTGGACTTCGCTGGAAGAGAATTTTGGCGTGGTTCCGTGCACGGTCATGAGCATGATGAGCGATCAGCTGTTCTCCAGCGCCTGCGAAGTGGACATTGCCGGAGTACTGGGCATGCATGCGCTGCAGCTGGCTTCGGGAACGCCTTCTGCTCTGCTTGACTGGAACAATAATTACGGCACGGACCCCGACAAGGCGGTTTGCTTCCACTGCGCCAATCTTCCCAAGCATTTCTTCCGCTCCTTCAAAATGGATTTCCAGCAGATTATTGCCGGCACGGTGGGCAAGGAAAATACCTACGGCACGGTCGTGGGATTGATCAAGCCGGAGAAGATGAGCTTTGCGCGGTTCTCGACGGACGACACCTCAGGCAAGATGAGGGGCTATGTGGGCGAGGGCCGGTTCACCGATGATCCACTGAACACCTTCGGTGGCGCCGGGGTGGTGGAAATCCCGAAGATGCAGAGGCTGCTGCACTACATCTGCGAGAACGGTTTCGAGCACCATGTGGCCGCCAGTCTTTCCTCGGTCGCCCCTGCCGTCCACGAGGCCGCGACGCGTTATTTGAAATGGGAAACCTATTGGCACGAGCGGCCTGACGGAGCCAATTAATGGCCGTTGTCGCCGGGGTGGACTTCGGCACCCTCAGTGTCCGCGTTTCGGTGGTGGACAGTGGACGCGGAATGCTCGCGTCGGCACTGGCTGAATATCCCCTGCATCGTAAGCGTGAAGATCCCGAGTATGCGACACAATCGCATGAAGACCACATGCGCGCATTGGCCACCGCCACTCGCGATGCCGTAAAGCAGGCGGGAATCTCGGGCGATCAAATCGAAGCGATTGCGCTTGATACCACCGGCTCCTCTGTCATTCCGGTCGGCAAAAATCTTCTGCCCTTGGGTGAATACTATTTGTGGTGCGATCATCGCGCTAAGGGGGAAGCCGAAGAGATCACGCAAGCCGCGCACCGTGAAAAACTTGAAGCCATCGAGTGGTGCGGCGGAGTTTATTCCTCAGAGTGGGGGTTTTCGAAACTGCTGCACTGGTTACGTCACAATCCTGACAAGCGCGACCAGTTCGTTTCGGCTTTTGAGCACTGCGACATGGTTGCGGCGACTCTGTGCGGCATCACTGACGCGAAGAAAGTGAAGCGCAGCGCTTGCGCCATGGGCCACAAGTGGATGTGGAACGCAAGGCTAGGCGGGCTGCCGGCGGAGAGTTTTCTGGTGAGAGTTGATCCTCTGCTGGCCGGAGTCCGGAAAAAACTAGATGGCGAATACACTACATCGGACCAGGTCGCGGGCAAGTTGTCACCAGAGTGGGCGGGCAAACTTGGATTGAAGGCCGGCATCCCTATTCCAGTGGGCGCCTTTGACGCGCACTGGGACGCCATCGGGGCCGGATGCCGCACCGATGACATGGTCAACGTCGTCGGAACCTCTACCTGCATCATCGGAATCACGCCCTCGCCGAATCTTGTGCCCGGTGTCTGCGGCGTGGTGCAGGGGAGTGTGCATCCGCTGCGCACCGGGATCGAAGCTGGTCTCTCCGCGGTAGGCGATATTTTCAACGCCATCGCATCTCGCGCGGGAACGGACGTGGCGTCGCTCAGTAAGGGTCTGGAAGGCTATCATCCCGGGCAAACCGGCCTGTTGCGTCTGACCTGGGACAATGGCGACCGCACCGTTCTGGTCAATCCCAACCTGCGTGGCATCACCCTCGGGTGGAATCTGCAGAGCACTGCGCAAGACGAACTGTTCGCCGCCATCGAGGGAACCGCGCTGCACACACGCGTGATTCTGGATCGCATGGAAAGCAATGGCATCCGCATCCACCGCGTCATCAACGCCGGGGGAATCCCGCAGAAAAACGACGTCCTGAATCGCGTGTACGCGAATGTGCTGGCGCGTCCGGTCCTGGTGCCGACCAAAAGCGTTACCAGCCTGGGTTCGGCGATCTTTGCGTTTATGGCCGCGGGTACATTCAAGACGATTGAAGAAGCACAGGACAAGATTTGCCCCCCCCATCGCGTATACGAGCCGGACCACGCCGGGCAGCGGGTTTATGACGACCTCTATCGTCTGTTCAGCCGCCTATATTTTGCCTTCGGGAAGCGGGAAGGCGATATGGGCGACGTGCTGAGCTCCCTCATCCGCATCTCACAGACTTGACCGTCCTAGATCAATTTCCATTCTGAGTCAACGTTTTCACAAAGCGGTAAAAGAAATCCAGCCCTCGATAGAACGACGCAGCCGCCAGCCGCTCGTCTTTTCCGTGTTCACGATCGTCGTCCCGGTCAACTTCAACTCCGGCCACAATATAGGTTGGCATTCCGGCGGCCGCGGTATAGATGCCGTCTGAGGCCCCGCGCGCCATGGTCGGCAACACCGGTGTTCCTGGCCACATCACTTTCGTGACTTTTTCGACCGCAGCGAGCACATCCGAGCGCAACGGTTGGGCAGCAAAAACCGGCGTAGGGGGGATCGTATCCGAAACTGTGAACGCGTCGCTCACGTAGTGCACCGAGATTGCCTGGTCAGCCAGCACTCGCACCAGGGTCTCACGAATTTCCTGCTTGGTGTGTCCGGGAAGAATACGGCAATTCACGATAGCCTCAGCCCGCTGGGGCAGCGCGTTGTTGGCGTGTCCCGCTGTCACGCGCGTGGCCACACAAGTGGTGCGCAGCATGGCATTGTCGTTTACATCCTGCGAAAGCCGCCTGAGCGCTGCCGGATCCGGAGGCGTTTTGAGAATTGCCTTCATGTCGGCTGCCCGCTGCCCGGTTTCCAGCTTTGCCATTTGCGTGTAATAACCACGGGTGACGTCGTTGAACTCTACAGGAAATTGGTAGTGTTGCAATCGCAAAAGACTGTCTGCTAGTTCATAGATCGGATTTTGCGGCTTGGGAAGGGAGCTGTGGCCACCCGAATCGAGCGCGAGGAGTTGATAGTCACAATAAGACTTTTCGCCGGCCACCACTTCGACTGCGAGGGCCTTTCCATGCTTGGTCCATACGGTGATGTCATCAGTGTTGATGACGAATTCTGCATCCACAAGATCACGATGGTTCTTGAGCAACCAGTCAACACCGTTAGATTTGCCGCCTTCTTCGTCCGCGGTCAGAGCAAGAATGATGTCGCGATCCGGAACAAAGCCTTCCCGCTTGATCTTGATCAGTGTGGCGACCATGGTGGCGTCAGCGTCTTTCATGTCCTGCGTGCCGCGCCCGTAGAAGTAGCCATCTTTCTCGACAAATTGAAACGGATCGGTGGTCCAGTCCTCGCGACGGGCTTCGACAACATCGAGATGACCGATCAACAGCACCGGTTTATGTTTGTTCGATCCATGAAACCTCACCACCAGGTTCTTCTTGCGGTCGTTGGGCCCGAGGATCCGAATGTCAGATTCCGGAAAGCCAGCGTCGCGAAAACGCTGCGCCATGGCTTGGGACGCGGTGGTTATGTTGCCCACCGAATCTGTAGTGTTGATCTCTATAAGTTGCTTGAAAATGTCGTGCGCCAGTTGCCGGGTGGAATCGTCCACCTGGGCCTTGGCAGCCTGGACAAACAATAAAAGAGCGCAGAATAAGTGCAGATGCCGCAAGGTATCTCTCCTTTTAAAGTCCATGAAGTTAGTATCCGAAGAAATGTGTGAAGAGAATCGCGCCATTCCCTCAAGCCTGGATAACCGCAGCTCTATGAATCGGGCATCGACTTTGCCTCCGAGCGGTGGGCTGGCTGTGCTTCTGTCACTTGTATCAGCGAGCGGTTCCCGACCGGCAGGAAGCTCAGTTCCCGCGCTGACATCAAGGCATTCACCGACTCGCGCACCTTCGAGCGGGACACGAAATGGCCAAAGAAAGTTTCCAGCTCCGGGAGATCAGCGGCGATTACGCAATCCAGATATTTCGATAGAAGGGCTGACAGGGCTTCACCGGCAGAGCAATTCACCCCCTCGGAAACTGCTTGCGGCGACCAGCGATAGAGCACGTCCCAGAAAGCTCCTTCGTGTTCCTGATAGTCCACGCGCGTAATGCGCAACTTCGAACCCAGTTCGCCCAGGGCCTTGTCCAGTGCCGGGGAAGAGATGCCCTTGCCAAGCTCCTGGAGCAGCTTCGTTTTTGAAATCGGTCCTTTGCGCTGGATGATCTGAAACGAATCGGAGGCCAGCTGCGAATATAAGGAACGCGGACCAACCTGGGGCACGTAACGCGGGTTGCGCTCTCCAGCCAGGGCGTAAAAATAGGGAAAGATGGAAGCCGAGATCAGGAAAGAATTATTTTCGCCGAAGAGATTGCATTCATACGCGGAACGATCGCGAAGCAACCGGACCATCAGCTCTGTTGCCTGTTTGGCCCGCGGATCGGTGAAGGCCTGCCGCGGCGAGGGAAGTTGTTCGTCCGATCCGGAGCACGCGCCGACAAATGTGGGGACTAGCAAAGGTGAGGATAAAGGCAGGACCAGGCAGAAGCCCACGGACTCGATAAAACTGCGGGCCTCATCGAGCGTGCGCACGGCATTGCGATTGACGCGCCACTTCTCGCGGCGGAGCTGAAGGAGTTCATCGGCGGTCATGAAAGCGTACGGCATGGATTCCGGTAAAACTCGGCGAAAAATTAAAAACGAAAGGGCGCACGGCGCGAGACTTATCTGTAGACAGTGTGGCTGACGGTTAAATCCGCTTGAACGCCCGCTGAATGTCCTTCATCGAGTATCGCAGAACCACCGGCCTGCCATGCGGACACGACATGGGGCACTGGGTTTTTGCCAGCTCGCCCAGCAGCCATTCCATTTTATTCTGTTCCAGCGGCATATTGACCTTGATGGCCGCATGGCAGGCGATGGACGCAGCTATGCGGCCGCGTATCTGCTCCATATTCAGCGCCTGCTCCTCCTGCGAAAATTGATCGAGAAGCTCGTGCAGCAGATGTTCTATTTCGCCCGCCTGAACTCCGGCCGGAGCGATTTTCACCGCAATGCTGCGCGCCCCAAATGACTCTGCCTCGAAACCGTTCTTTTGCAACTCGTCACAGATCTCCGAAAATACTGTCTGCTGTGCCGGAGTGAGCTCGATGATGATGGGCATCAGCAGCCGCTGGCATTCCACATCCCGCGCGGCCCTTTGCCGCAGCACTTTCTCGAATAGCACGCGTTCATGGGCCACGTGCTGGTCAACGATCCACAGCCCTTCGTGATTCACCGCCAGAATAAATGATTCGCGAAGCTGGCCCATAGGCTTCAGCGACGACAGGCTGGGGGCGGGATCGTCGGCCTCCTCCAGGTTCCCGGCAATGGGCGGCGCGCACCGGTCTCCTCCGAACGTCTGCTGGGGAAATCTGGCAACGGCCACGGCCGCATTTGCCGCCACCGTAATCCCCCCAGAAAAATGGAAGCGCTCGCTGATCGCCGGGACAGACGGAGCCTGCAAAGCGAAGGCGCCGGGAGCGGCAGCGCCAAAAAACGGTTGTTGTCCAATGTCGGCTTCGGCGCTGGAGAACCTGGTCCGGGGGCTGAGCGATGGTGTGGCAGTGGCGTGGGCCCTGATCTCGGTGACGAACTGCGGCACCGGCCGCGCCTTCATCAACGCCGCGCGCATGGAGTCGCGGAAGAAGTCGTGCAGCACAGACTGCTGCCGGAAGCGCACCTCGGTTTTCGAAGGATGCACGTTGACGTCTACCTCCGCGTTCGGCAGTTCAAGAAACAGCAGCACCACCGGAAAAACCGTGGGGGGAAGAATGTTGCGATACGCCTCGGTCAGCGCGTGCTGAATCAGCCGGTCACGGATCAGGCGCCCATTCACAAACGTGTAGATGGAATTCCGGTTCAGCTTCTGCATCTCAGGCTTGGAAATAAACCCGTGCAGCCGCAATGTGCCGGGACCGGCCGCATGAGTGCTATCCTCATCTTCTTCGCTCTTGCGCCTCCATGGGGGCGGCTGCGGCAGGCCGATGCGGGAGAGGTGCAACTCCGCCGCCACCGGAATCATCTGCTCCAAGGTTTCCTTTCCGAACACCTGATAAACGCGATCGCTGTAGCTGGCGACGGGAGGGGCGAGCAGCACCGCATTAGTAGCCAAGTGGAGTTCAAAGTGTTTATCCGGATGTGCCAGCGCGTAATGGGTCACCAGGGACACAATGTGCGCCAGCTCAGTGGATTCCGACTTTAGAAACTTCTTGCGCGCAGGGATATTAAAGAAAAGATCACGAATAGTAATGGATGTTCCCGCCGGCAGGCCAGCTTCCTCCACCCGAAAAAGTTTCCCGCCATTGATCTCGATGATGGTTCCCGCGTCCTGGTCCGCAACGCGGGTCTCCAAACGCAGGCGCGAAACCGATGCGATCGATGGCAGGGCCTCACCGCGAAAGCCCAGCGTGGAAATATTCAGCAGGTCTTCAGCATCCTTGATTTTTGAAGTTGCATGCCGTTCGAAGGCCAACATTGCGTCGTCACGCACCATCCCGCTGCCGTTGTCGGTGATTTGCATGAGCCGCTTGCCACCAGCTTCGATCTGAATCTTGATTCTGGTTGACCCGGCGTCCAGGGAATTCTCCAGCAGCTCTTTGATCACTGAAGCCGGACGCTCGACCACCTCACCCGCGGCGATCTTATTGGCTACGTGCTCGGGAAGAACGTGAATGCGTCCCATGGAGTGGAATTCAGTTTCGCAGAATGAGGGCAAGGAAGGCAAAGGGCGGGCTGGTATTTAGTCCATTGGTGCTGCAAGCGAGTGGTAGAACGGCAATAAACGGTTCAGGCTGACTTGGGTTTACGCCCGGCGGGGGAATATCGGGAACCGGTTGCCATCAAGTCTTCGATGGTCTCGACGCTTTCAATTCCACCCCGGGCGGGGGCGCCCCGGCCCCTCCGAGCCGCGG
>JBBSFW010000048.1:0-28379 GCA_038254805.1 Terriglobales bacterium | reverse complement strand
CCTGGTGCTGTGAAGTCATCCGGCGCGTGGGGAGAAGACCATCCAATAAAGTGCCTCTACAATGGGGCAAGTTTTCCCGTACTGCTATCCGCAATCGCGGTTCTCCCTGCACACTAGAATTTCAAAACAGCCCACTACCGAAAATTCGCTCCCTTTGCGATAAGGTAACTCACCGACCCTGAAAAGTTCGCGGACGCCGTTGGAAATCCGTGACCGACTGTGGAATTTGTCCCAGGCGCGGCACCCGCATCAATACCCGCACAGGGTTATTCCCACCACGAACTATCAAGACTTGGCAGTCCTTCGGAGCCTGTTTAAGTTTTTGATTTGCTTGGATAGGACAGATTTGGGAAGCTGGCGTTCTACCGCTGAACTACTCCCGCTCAGGTATTGATTCTAGCAGGCACTGATCTTCCTGGAAGAAATGACATGAAGGGATGGCTTGAAGAAAGGGAAAGAACAGCCGGACGTGGTTGCCGTGCGAATATGCGTCTCGAGGGGTGTACGCAATATCCCTGCCGCCCCGTCCGGCGGTCTGCAAGTGCAATAATGTGACACGGATTGTTTGAACCGCCGCGCAAAACATAATCTTGTTACGAAAACGGAACATCGATATTGCGCGGGGATCTTGCGCGGGCCTACTGCAGGAGAGTCATCTTGAGGACCGACTGCTGTTTGGCGATCAAGCTATTCAGTCCCTGCCGAGCCAGGCTGACCATCTCGGCAAGTTGACGGTCGTCGAAAACCTGGCGCTCAGCTGTGGCCTGCATCTCCACGAACTTTCGCCCCGCGGTCATGACCACGTTCATGTCAACGTCGGCTCGGGAATCTTCTTCGTAGCAGAGATCGAGTAACGGTTCTCCATCCACGATGCCGACGCTGACCGCAGCCACAAAATCTTTCAGGGGGACGGAAGTCAGCGTGCCCGCGTCAACCAGTTTTTCCAGGGCCAGACCCAAGGCGACGAATGCGCCCGTAATCGATGCGGTACGGGTCCCGCCGTCGGCTTGAATCACATCGCAGTCAATCCACACGGTCCGCTCGCCCAAATGGGAGAGATCGGTCACCGCGCGCAGAGACCGGCCAATCAGCCGCTGGATTTCGTGAGTGCGTCCGCCCACTCGCCCCCTGACCGCCTCGCGGGGTGTGCGCGTCAGCGTAGAGCGGGGCAGCATGCCGTATTCCGCGCTCACCCAGCCTCGACCGCTGTTGCGCTGGAACCCCGGTACGCTTTCCTCGACGGAAGCTGTACAAATTACGCGCGTATTTCCGACTTCGATGAGAACCGACCCCTCGGCAGTCGAAATGAAGTCGGGGACGATGTTCACCGGACGCGGTTGATCTGGAGCACGGTGGTCAGAGCGGTAAAACATCGATAAATTCTAACAGGGATGCGAAGCGGAGAATGGTTGGCTATGGGGCCGACAATTGTTTCGCCAACCCGGAAATTTGGACCACGTCGTAGAAGCCGGAGAGATCCACGTGCCCGGCCAGCGTCTCCCGGTCTTTGCCGTCTACCAGAATCTTTACGCGCGTGATGGCGGGAATGTTGGTGGAGAGCGTTTGAACCATGGATACAACCGTGAGTTCCTCGGGCAGCACGCCTGAGGCGTGCCCGTCGGCGAATGCGGAGTTCACATCGATGACCGCAATTCCGGGTCCAAGCAGGTAAACGTCGCGAACTTCTGCTCCGGCGGCCAGCGTATGGGGAGATTCCTTGGAGCGATAAATCTGCAGCAAGCCGCGCAGCATATTCTGTGCCCGGGTTTGGCGGCCTGAGGAAAGAGGAATGGAAATGGACTGCGCTCGGAGCTCCCCCGGCGAATCATAGGCGACGTAGGCAGTGACCTTCTCCGTGGGGCCAATTGCTGGGGGGGCCACATGCTCGGCCGCGCGTGGCGGAGAAGGATTGCGAACCTCCCGGTTTCGTAACTGCCACACATAAAGCGCCATGCCTATGGCCACCAAGAACAGGAGCGCAGTTGTAATTACAAACTGCCTGCGGATCATAGTTCCGGCCCCCACTTGGCGCGCGTGCCGGCAATTGCATTCGCCAGAGCGACGGCGATCATTTGCTGGTAATCCGGGGAGGAGAGTTGTGCAACGTTGCCGGTGGCTGGCGCAATTTCCACGGCCAAGGCCGGCACGGTAACATTGTTGAGAGGCCGCAATGGCGCGCCCAGCGTGCGAACGGGAAGCCGCTGCTGCTGCGCGGCCACGGCGAGTTGCTCCTGCAGCGAGCGGCTTCGTGCCAGCGCGATCGATTGGGCCGTATCCCATTCGCGAAATGGTCCCCGGTCGTCTCCCCCAGCCGGCAGCAGAGCCGAGTAGATTCGCACCCCGACGCCCTGGGTGGCGTGAATTCCGAGATAAAGGGCCGGATGGGCGACATTGACTACAGTTGCTCGCTCATCGGCTGAGAGGGTGTTGTCATTGTCGCGCACAAGTTGCGCTGGGATGCCACGAGCATTCAGTTCCTGACGCAGCCGCCGGGCGATGGCCAGGGTCACTTCTTTCTCCAAGACCGTGGGATTCAGAACCGCGCCAGGATCGCTGCCCCCGTGCGCCGGGTCGATCATTAGAAGAGGGAGCGGAACAAGGGGGAGCGGAGCGGAGCCGGGTTGCGCGGCGGCAGATGCGGGCGCCTGCGGAGTCTGGATCTGACCGGCAGAAGGGACTGATGCATTTTGACCGAGGAGCCGGGACAGCAAAATAAGAACCGCGGTTACCAACAGCGGCGAAACCGGGCAGCGAACCGGTATCCTATTCCAAGGCATAAATTACAAGTCCGCTGAGTAGCTTTGGATAGAAATCGGTGGACTTTTGGGGCAGGACCTCGCCGGCAAAGGCAATATCGCGCACCTGTTTCATACTGGCGGGATTCATCAGGAAGGCAATGTTTGCGCGGCCGCTGCGAACCGTCTCCATGGCCTGGGCGGCCTCCCGGATATATGTAACGTTGTGCTGATCGCGTATTGCCTCTTCGGAAATTCCCAGAACACCCTCCAGCAGACATTTATGCAGCTGCACGACTTCGAGAGACTGCTGCCGGAGAGATAGGTTCCCAAAAAACTCAGGAGGAGCTTTGGGGCGGCTCAGCAGAAAGGCGCGATCCTTAGCGAACGCCAGCAGAGCAGGACCGGTGAGTGCCGCTTCACGAAGCATGGCGGCTGCTCTGGCAGCATCGATCGAAGTATTGGCCTCTTCCACGCTAAAGAATTCCTTTGCACCCTCGCGAAACTTCCCGGCAGAAAAATCGGACAATCCATGAACCACCCGGTGCGTGGGCAGGATCAGCAAGCCCGCACTGTCCATATTAACGAACGTCATCATCACCAGGTCGTAGGGCGCCAGGCTCTGCCCGGCGGTGCGCGGAGTCCGCGACGAGCCATCAGAAGCCCGGCGTTCATTAGCCCAGCGTTCATTAGCCCGGCGTTCATTGCGATAGGTCAGCGCGGTTTCATAGCGATGGTGTCCATCGGCAATGATGAGATTCTTGTCCCGCATTTTGTTGGCGACGAATTCAATGATCGCCGTATCGGAGATTTTCCAAATCTGGTGCAGAACTCCATACTCATCACGCATTTCGCCGATGGGTGAATCTGACGGAGTGAGTGCGATTTCGATTTCAGCCGCAGGGTCGCTGTACAACATAAAAATCTGTCCGAAATGCGCGCGGGTAGCCCGAAGCAGGTCGAGCCGGTCGGCCTTGGGCTTGGCAAGGGTCTGCTCGTGGCGAAATACCACCCTCGTCGAATAGTCTTCTACCTTGCCCAAGGCGATGAAACCATGCCGCTCCATCTGGGTATGGCTGGCGGGCGGGGTGAAGCGCTGGGTGTAGCGGTAGAGTGAGGGCTTGGGATCCTGGAGCAGTACGCCTCGCTGCCGCCAATCGCGGAAGGAAGCCGCGGCACGGCTATAAATATTTTCACTCTCGTTGTCTGTGGAATCACGCTTGCCTAGGATGATTCTGACCAGGTTGTAGGGGCTGGCTGAGTAGTACCGTTCCTGCATTTCCGGGGTGATCTTGTCGTAGGGCTGGGTGGCGACGCCGGCCAGCGCAACTCGTGCCGGATCATAGCGAAAAGCGCGAAAGGACTCTATGTGGGCCATGGCGGCGGGGACAAAAGATTGTACCAGTGCTCGTTTCCCGTCTGGCCGCGCCTGTTCTAAGCTGTGCCGAGCTGGGCAAACTTTTTCACTAAACGGGAATCCAAACAGATCGAGGGAGCCGGGAGACAAGGTTTTAACATTACTTTTCTCCGCCTGTGATAGTATCCCCCCTGAATTCGAGGATTTTATGGCGCGCCAGAACGGGCGCGGGTCCTCTGGCCCCGGGAAATTGATACGAAGCAACGCCCGGGTCCCGGCTTCGATCCCCTCCTGTATATTCCGAACTGTGGCTGGCATCGTGCCAGCGCTTGTTGTGACCCTTGTGCTCGCGATTTCCGGGCTTGCGCAGGGCCCGGATGTTGATGACGTTCACATCGCTCCGCGGGGCGAAACCGATAAAAGCGAAGCCGCAGACACCGCCGGCTCAGAGACTCTGCGAATGCACTCGCCCATGATCACCAAGAAAGTTGACCTGGTTCTGGTCCCGGTTACGGTGACCGATCCCCTGAACCGCCTGGTCACCGGGCTGGACAAAGAAAATTTCCGCGTCTATGAGGGTAAGGAACAGCAGGATCTGCGGCACTTCTCAAGCGAAGACGCTCCCATTTCCCTGGGCGTGATCTTCGATATGAGCGGCAGCATGGGCAGTAAGATTGAACGCGCCCGCGAAGCAGTCACCGAGTTCTTCCGGACCGCGAATCCGCAGGACGAGTTCTTTCTGGTGGCATTTGCCGACAAGCCGCAGGAAATTTCCGACTTCACGCAATCGGTGGACGACCTGCAGGGAAAACTGATTTATACGGTTCCCAAAGGGCGCACCGCCCTTCTGGATGCGATCTATCTGGGAGTCAGCAAGATGCGGAGCGCGAAGTATCCCAAGAAGGCTCTTTTGATCATCTCCGACGGCGGCGACAACCACAGCCGGTACACCGAAGGGGAGACCAAGTCGCTGGTTAAGGAAGCTGATGTAATGGTCTATTCCATAGGGATTTACGATCATATTTTCGCTACCGAAGAGGAACGGCTGGGGCCCGCACTGCTAAGCGACGTCTCGGAATTGAGTGGAGGACGGTCGTTTACCATAGACAATCCCAACGACTTAGCCGATGTGGCTACAAAAATTGGAATCGAGCTACGCAACCAATATGTACTTGGGTACCGTCCTAGCAACCCAGGACACGACGGCAAATGGCATAAAATAAAGGTAAAACTGCTTCCCCCCAAAGGACTGCCTCCACTCCATGTTTATGCCAAGACCGGTTACTATGCATCTACGCAGTGAGCTTGCTTTTACCCGAGTGGTCAGACAATTCTGTCTTCTAGCTTTCATGGGATTTGCGGTTGCGGGGGCTGCGCCGGCTCAGAGCACTGGAGCCCCAAATCCGTCCCCACAAACCGGTCCTGCGTCTCAGAATCAAGGGCAGCCGAACCAGACGCAACCAACTGCGGCGCCAAATCCGGGGCCCGCCGGGACAGCCCCGGGCACCCACGTTCCCGCGGGGCAACCTGCCGCCGGCCAACCCGCCGCCACTCAGCCGCCAGCTGCCCAAGGACAGGTCCCGGCGGGCGAGACACCCGCAGCCAACGACAGCGGGGTATTCGTCTTCCACGCCGAAGCGCGGGAAGTGACCCTGCACGCCACTGTAGTGGATGAGCGGAATCGCCTGGTCACCAATCTTGACAAGGTGGACTTCGCGGTTTTCGAGAACAACCAGCCCCAACAGATTCGTTCTTTCCGCCAGGAAGATATTCCCGTGGCGATTGGGATCGTGATCGACAACTCAGGCTCGATGAGGGAGAAGCGCGAGCAGGTGAATAAGGCAGCGCTGAATTTGGTGCGATCCAGCAATCCCGAGGACCAGATTTTCGTGGTGAACTTTAGCGATGAGTACTATCTCGACCAGGAATTCACCGCCGACGTAAAGAGGTTGCAAGCCGCGCTCGAGCATGTGGAGGCGCGTGGCGGCACGGCATTGTATGACGCCATCGTCGCTTCCGCCGATTACCTCGTCAAGTCTCCCCTGCAGCGCAAGGTGATGTTCGTGGTCACCGATGGCGAAGACGATGCCAGTCAAACGACCATGGAACAGGCGATCCACCGGGTACAGCAGGAAAATGGCCCCACAGTGTACGCGATCGGCTTGCTGGGAGAGGAGAAGACACGCCGCGCAAAGCGTGCGCTGGAAGTGGTGGCAGACCGCACCGGGGGCATCGCCTTCTTCCCCCCTACGCTCGATCAGGTGGATGAGATCAGCCGCAATATCGCGCACGACATTCGCAGTCAGTACACGATCACTTATACGCCCACTACTCCGAAATCGGTCGGCGGCTACCGCACCATCCGCGTCGACGCCCGTGCCCGGGCTTATAAGAAGCTAACCGTGCGAACCCGCAGCGGCTATTATCCCGGCCAGGAACAGGCTTCCGGAGGGCAACAGTAGAACGATGGAAGCATCAGGATTAAGGAATTGAAGCACGCCGGAATAAGAAGTTAACGGGCTGAAATCAAGCAAAGTTGATTCTGGAAATGCTCGGAAATCCAGTCGTGCAACCGGAAGATCGTGGTTTCTAGATTCTGCGATCCACGTTGACGCCTTCCGCACGGTTCCGTACCCTGAAGAGTGCCGATTCTTTCCCACCCCCGCCTGCGCGTTGCTGAGGACATTACCGAACTGGTGGGAGAGACCCCGTTGCTCCGGCTCAAGCGCATTCTGCCCTCTGATTCCGCAGATGTCTTTGCCAAACTTGAGTATTTGAACCCCGGCGGGAGCGTGAAAGACCGCGCCGCCATCGGAATCATTCAATGCGCTGAGAAGGAAGGCCGGCTCCCGCCTGGCGGGGTCATTGTGGAGGCCACGGCGGGCAATACCGGCATTGGCCTGGCTCTGATTGGCGTCAATCGCGGTTACAAGGTCGCTTTGTTTGTTCCTGAGCGTTTCTCCGAGGAAAAGGTAAAAATCATGCGAGCTCTGGGGGCGGCGGTGACTCGCACTCCCGACCAGGAGGGGATGACGGGAGCGATCCGGCAGGCGCAAGAATACACCGCAAAAACCGCCGGCGCCTTCATGGCAGGGCAATTTGAAAACCCGGCCAACCCGGAATATCACTATCAGACTACAGCGGAAGAAATTTTCGAGCAGATGGAAGGCCGGATCGATGCAATCGTGCTCGGCTCCGGCACCGCAGGAACTTTTACCGGAGTATCCCGCTACATGAAAGAAAAACTTCCGCGCGTGCTGACGGTGGCGGTTGAAACGCAAGGTTCCGTGCTCGGGGGCGGGCCGCCGGGAAAACACAAAGTCGAAGGCATTGGCGCAAGCTTTCTACCCAAAAACTTCGATTCCTCCGTTTGTGACGAGATTCTCATGGTCTACGACAAAGAGGCGTTCGATACGGTGAACCTTCTGGCTGCGAAGGAGGGAGTTCTTTCCGGATCGAGTGGCGGCGCCGCGGTATATGCATCCATACAAATCGCTAAACGGCTGGGGGCAGGGAAGCGGGTGGTCACCATGATCCCGGATTCCGCCGAGCGGTATTTATCGAAGCAGATTTTTGAGGGTGGAATATAAAAGCGTCGTTGGCCGTTGGTCTTCAGTCGTTGGCCTTCAGTCGTTGGCCACGCCTCGTAATGAGTGCGGGCAACGAAAGGTGAGCGACTCACGGGCGATATATCTAGTTTCTGTGGTTAATGGCCATTAGCGACGACCAACGATGAACGACTTACCACTTCTTTATGAATAAGCGTATTCCTTCCGGCTTTGCTACGCGCGCAATCCACGAGGGACAGGAAGCTGATCCCGCCACCGGCGCCGTTGCTGTACCCATCTACGCCACGTCCACCTACGTGCAGCAGGAACTCGGCAAGAATAAAGGTTACGAATACGCCCGGGTTTCAAATCCCACGCGCGATCGTTTGGAAAGGAACCTGGCCTCGCTCGAGGGAGGGGTGGCCTCGCGTGTTTTCGCCAGCGGAATGGCGGCTATCAATGCGATTTGCGCCATGTACAAGAGCGGCGATCACGTTGTCTGTGGCAACGATTTGTACGGAGGCGTTCCCCGGCTGTTTAACCAGGTACTCTCCGGCTACGGCTTCAAATTCACCTATGTGGATACTTCAAACGCAAGAAACGTCGAACGCGCTATTCGCAAAAACACGCGCATGGTTTATGTAGAAACGCCAACCAATCCGCTGATGTCGATCAGCGATATAGCCGCGATCGCGCAGATCTGCCGTCGCGAGAAAGTCGAACTGGTCGTGGACAACACTTTCATGTCGCCCTACTTTCAGCAGCCGATTGCGCTGGGCGCTGACATGGTGGTGCATTCGACCACGAAATTTCTAAACGGTCACAGCGATGGGCTTGGCGGAGTTGTGGTATGCACCAGGCAGGAGCAGGCCGAGCAGCTGGGTTTTGTGCAGAAGGCTGCGGGCGCGATTCTTTCTCCATTCGAGTGCTGGCTGGTGCTGCGCGGCACTAAGACGCTGGCCGTCCGCATGCTGCAGCACGACTGCAACGGCCGGAAAGCGGCTGAATACCTGGCGGGACATAAGAGGGTGAAACGAGTCTTCTACCCGGGACTTAAGGACCACCCACAGCACCAGCTCGCGCAGCGTCAGATGACGGGCTTCGGCGCCATGATTACCTTCGAAACCGGATCGCTCGCCAATGCCGCAAAGATGCTAAAGCGGGTGCGCGTCTGCTCACTCGGGGAATCACTGGGCGGGGTGGAAACGCTGATCTCGCATCCCGCTACCATGACCCATGCCGCCGTGGGAGCCGCGGGGAGGAAGGCAATCGGCATCACCGATGGCATGGTACGGATTTCGGTGGGAATCGAAGACGCCGAGGACATCATCGCCGATCTCGACCAGGCCCTCGCTTAGAGCCTGTACCATCCTGCACGTATGCCGCTTAGCTGGGACGAGTTGATTCCTCTATCCACTTCAGGTACTCCGGACTGCCGCTTTCAGCCTGCACAGCGATGCATTCCGGCAGTTCGTAAGAGTGGAGCTCGCCAATCGCTGAACACACTTGCTCGAATCGGGCTTTCACCGTCTTGATCAGCAGCAGGCGCTCCTCAGCCTGTTCAACCTTGCCCTGCCAGCGGTACACCGACTGGATTCGAGGGACAATATTCACGCAGGCTGCCAGCCGGCGCTCGACCAGGGTTTGCGCAATTTTCCGGGCCTCGGCTTCTGATGCAGCGCTGGTCAGGACGAGCAGTTTGTCAGTCATATAGAATCGCCCTCTTGTCGTTATCGCGAGGAACCACTATGCCTACGCAAATAAAGTTTGGCACGTCCGGCTGGCGCGCGCTCGTGGCTGAAGAGTTTACCTTCGAGAATGTGCGCCGGGCGGTGACCGGTGTTGCGCGCTACGTGAAATCGCAGCGTCCGGCTGGCGCGCGCGTGATCGTGGGTCGCGACCCGCGTTTTCTGGGCGAAACCTTTTGCTCGATCGCCGCAGACATCCTGTCGCGCCACGGAATCACTCCACTGGTTATTGCCGAAGCCGCGCCCACTCCGGCGATCTCCTATGCCGTAATTCACGAGAAAGCCGACGGAGCCATCAACTTCACCGCTTCCCATAATCCTCCGGAATATAACGGAATTAAGTTTTCCACGCCGGACGGCGCGCCCGCGCTTCCAGAGGTGACCGGGCAGATTGAAAAGGAAATTGTAGCCGGGGACTCACATTCCGCGGCCAGCTCAAAATCAACTTCCCCGCAAGCGCTCGATCCCAAGCCGATTTATCTCGCCCGTCTAGGCGAGATTGTAGATTTTGCGGCGATCAACCAGGCCGGGCTGCGCGTGGTCTTCGATCCATTTTGGGGGGCGGCGCGGGGATATCCGGATTCGCTGCTGAGAGATGCCGGAGTGCAGGTTGAAAGCGTGCACGATTATCGGGACGTACTGTTTGGCGGACATGCGCCGGAGCCGGACGACCACCTGCTGGATCCACTGCGGCAGAAGATGCACGACATCAAAGCCCACATTGGGATTGCCACGGACGGGGATGCCGACCGATTCGGCATTGTGGACGAGGACGGAACTTTTCTTCAGCCGAACTATGTCATCGCGATGCTTTTTGATTACCTGGTGCAAAGCCGCGGATGGAAGAACGGAGTTGCGAAATCGGTCGCAACCACAAATTTGATCAATGCTATTGCCCGCTACCACCAAGTCGAGTTGCACGAGACTCCGGTAGGTTTCAAATACATCGGCGAGCTCATTAAGCAGGATAAGATCGCAATTGGAGGCGAGGAGAGCGCCGGATTGTCGGTCCGACATCATGTTCCCGAAAAAGATGGCATCCTGGCCGGCCTGCTCTGCTGCGAGATGGTGGCGCGGCGGGGAAAATCACTGGGACAGCAATTGCAGGAGCTGTTTGCCGAAGTTGGTTCCTTTTACCCCACGCGGGAAAACTTCCGCTTGACGCCGGAGGTCAATGAGAAGTTCACTAAAAAGTTAGCCTCTGATCCACACAGTTTTGGCGGCCGGCGGGTGACCGAGGCCGGGCGCAAGGACGGATTGAAGCTGGTGCTGGACGATGGATCGTGGGTTTGCTACCGTCTCTCGGGAACCGAGCCCGTAGTCAGGGTTTATTCGGAGGCGCCGAGCAAGCAGGGACTGGAAAAATTGAGCGCGGCCGCCAAGCAATGGATTTTCGAATAGGAATCGGCAAAATCCGGGTCCTGCCCACGCCTGAGCAGCGAATGCGTACTCTTGCTCAGGGCGCCGAGCAGGCGGAAGCCTGGGCAGGCAAAGCGAGAGCGATAGCCGCTCCGGTATTGCAGACGATCTATGGGCTCCGTCGCCGCCTGGCGACTGCCCTGGTGGGAGTCGTCGCAATCTGGCTGTTCCTGCATGTCATGTTCGGCGCCAATGGCACGGTGGTTTACCGGACCAAGCGCAGCGGGTACCAGGCTTTGCAAAAGGAGATTAGCGGGCTGCAGAAAGAAAACGCGCAGTACACCGATCAAATCAACCAGCTCAAGACGGATCCGAAGAGAATCGAAAAAGAAGCCCGCGAGCAATTCCACTATGCCCGGCCGGGGGAGGTCGTCTATGTCTCGCCCGAGGCTCCTGCCCCGCCCGCGCCCACGAGCCACTCAGCCAGCAGGTAGTCCTGCTGCTGACAACAGCGAAGTTGGGTTGTGTTATATTTTCGCACGCATCGTGAAACCAGATGTATTTGCCGCCAGAGGATGTCCTTGTGATGAGCATCGCTGGCGGACCGCACCTTGAGGCGCTTTATCGCTCTATCATTCGCGGCCAGGCCGCTCAAATTTGAGGAGATATTGCCATGAGAAAACTGTTGCTGATTTGTCTTGCTCTTGCTGTTCTGTTCATGATGGCGGGGATTTCGGTCGCGACTGACAGCACGACCGTGAAGGGCTACGTATCCGATTCGCAATGCGGCGCGAAGGGAGCTAACGAGAAAGCAGCCGAGTGCACCAAAAAATGCATTGCCAAGGGCGCCAAGATGGTTGTGGTCACCGACGGCGATCAGAAAGTGCTTACGGTCGATAATCCCGATGCGCTGACTGGCCATGAAGGGCATCATGTTGCCGTAACCGGCCAAGTGTCGGGAGAGTCAGTTCACGTGGATAGTGTCAAGATGCTCTGAAGAAGTTCGCAGGTTCGGAATTCAGAGGGCGGCCTGGCGCCGTCCTTTTCTTTTGTTTTTTTATTCGCTTTTTAGATCAAGCAATAGGCTTGTGCGTTGACGGTGGCAGCCGCTGGTAATGTTCCGGTTCAGCTGGAAATGGAGAAAGCGTTCCACCATTAAGATAATGGAGCGAACGCATGAAGAAGCAACGGAAGCACTACAGGCCGGGAGAGAAAGTCGCCATCCTAAGGCGGCATTTGTTGGAGCAGGTCCCCGTCTCGGAATTATGTGACAAGCACGGCCTCCAGCCGACGGTCTTCTACCGCTCGTTGTCAGACTAGACGGCACCTTGTAGATTGGACACATGGCGCTGAAACGAATGGACAATGTAGGAATCGTCGTCGATGACCTAGGAGGGACGATTGATTTCTTTCGCGAGCTCGGCCTCGAGCTCGAAGGGCGGACTACGATCGAAGGAGAATGGGCCGGACGTGTCACTGGACTGGGCGATCAGCGCGTCGAGATTGCCATGATGCGCACGCCGGACGGCCACAGCCGGCTTGAGCTCTCCCGCTTCCTCACGCCGCCTGCCGTCGCGGATCACCGCAACGCCCCGGTGAACGCTCTAGGCTACCTCCGCGTCATGTTCGCCGTGGACGACATCGACGAGACGCTTGAAAAGCTCCGCAAGCGCGGCGCGCAACTCGTAGGCGAAGTAGTTCAGTATAAAGACGCGTATCGGCTCTGCTACATCCGCGGGCCTGAAGGGCTCCTCATCGGACTCGCCCAAGAACTCAGCTGAGCGCAATACGAAGACGCCGGAGAGACCGCGCTTTTAGCTACCGAGTGGATCGCCGGCTATACGGAAGTTGGGCCGCATTGGGTTGAACCACAGGCTTCCGGGGTGTGTGTGGAAGATCGGGGCAGAAAAACCGCGATTTCGGAAAGTGGCCCACACGGAAGTCGCTGGGCGGGGAGTATGAGCGTTCGGGCGGTCACTATTTTCTTTCCTAGCCAGTTTGTTCTTCCACCGACGCGGGCTGTGTAAGCGCGGACCACCCAACGTGTTTTTCCTTTCTTGAAACCAGTTGCAGTTTCAGCCGCCGCCCAGTTCACCAGTGGCCAGTTGCGTCGCGCGATGTTCTCCCAACTGGTCCGCCGAAGAAGGCGGTATACTCGCTAACGGGGAACGCCAGTTCTCCATTTCACGCTGAACCAACACAGTAACCTTTGCCGTTCTGAATTCAGCGGACGACGCCTTGCAACGGCGAACTTGCGGTCGCGTAAAGCTTCTTCTCCATACGTCCAGCCATGTACGCTTGCCTTCCGGCCAGAACTGCATTTTTCATGGCTTCCGCCATGAGCACTGGATCTTGCGCGTTGGCGATCCCGGTATTCATGAGGACGGCGTCCGCCCCCAATTCCATGGCAATGCTTGCGTCGGAAGCGGTGCCCACACCCGCGTCAATAATCAAGGGAACGCCGGTGATGACTTCGCGGAGAATCTGAAGGTTGGCGCGGTTCTGGATTCCCAGGCCGCTCCCAATCGGGGCGCCGAGGGGCATGATGGTGGCCGCCCCGGCGTCGAGCAGACGTTTTGCAAACACCACGTCATCAGAGGTATACGGCAATACGGTAAAGCCTTCCTTGACCAGCACGCGCGTGGCCTCTAGCGTGGCCTGCACGTCGGGATAAAGCGTGGCTTGATCGCCAATTACTTCCAGCTTGACCCAATCGGAGATGCCGACCTCGCGCCCCAGGCGCGCGGCGCGAATTGCCTGGTCTGCCGTGTAGCAACCGGCGGTATTG
This sequence comes from Terriglobales bacterium, assembly GCA_038254805.1. GTDB lineage: Bacteria > Acidobacteriota > Terriglobia > Terriglobales > Acidobacteriaceae > Gp1-AA145. The sequence continues at coordinate 14,844 of JBBSFW010000048.1, read as the reverse complement.
GGAAGCAGAAAATATTTTTTCGGGTCAATGTAATCCAGCAGTGATTCCTTGTTGCGATCGAGATTCACCCGGCGCACGGCTACGGTCACCATCTCCGCTCCGCTGGCTTCGAGCGCCCGCGCTGTTTCCTGGAAAGACTTGTATCTACCCGTGCCGACGATCAACCGGGATTGGAACTGGCGGCCCGCGATAAGAAGAAGATCAGACATGGCAACATTGTAATGCGGAAGGGACCTGGGCCACAGCGTTCCCTCCAACCTGGTTCGGAAGAGTACAGATTAGAGGACGACGAAAAAGACCTTAACCGCAGCGTGAAAACGGTTGGGCTAAGGCTCCGGCAGAGCGGGGAACTTGGCTAACAGCAGCCTCTACTCGCCTTCCCCATACATCTTTTCAATTTTCCGGCGGTGAAGTTCTTCCACCGCCCGCCGCCGAATCTTCAGGCTGGCGGTCATGGTGCCGTTCGCCGGCGAAAATTCCTCCGAGATCAGAGTCACTTTCTTCAACTTCTCGAACCGGGCAAGATTCTGGTTCAGCTCCGAAATGATGCCGTCGTAGCAGGCACAAATCCGCGAGTCCGCAATCAAGCCCTCGCGGGAGGAAAATTTGACGTCGTGTTCTCGGGCCCAACTCTCCAGTGCGGCGAAATTGGGAAGCACCAGCGCCGCCGGAAACTTCCGTTTGTCACCGACCACCACTGCCTCGGCGATCAGGGGGTGGTGTTTCAGGGAATTTTCAATCGGCTGCGGGGCGATGAATTTCCCCCCGGAGGTCTTGAGCAGATCTTTCTTGCGATCGGTGACGTAAAGAAAACCGTCTTGATCGATGCGGCCGATATCGCCGGTCTTGAACCAGCCATCCGCAAAGGCATCTCGTGTCTCCTCCGGCTTGTTCCAGTAGGCCTTAAACACAGACGGCCCTTGGACCAGGATTTCTCCGTCTTGCGCGATCCGCGCCAGCAAGTTGCCCAGTGGCTTGCCCACGCTGCCCAGTCTGTGGCAGCCGGGAGTATTTACGGCGATGACTGGGGAGGTTTCCGTAAGACCGTATCCTTCATAAATACGAATTCCCATGTCCGCGTACCATTCGGCAAGTTCGCGACCGAGAGGCGCTCCTCCTGAGATGAAGATCTCAACCCTTCCCCCGATGCCGGACCGCACTTTGGAATAAACCAATCTGTTGGCCAGCTTCCAGCCAAGTGAGCGGGGAACTTTGCCCGCGAGAATCTCCCCGCCATGCGCCCTGCCCAGGCGCAGGGCCCAGCCATAGATCTGCTTCGCGGGAGAGCTGGCGGCCTTCATCTCTACCTGGGTATGAATTTTTTCGTAAACACGCGGTACGCTGAGTAAAATATGCGGCCGAATTTCCAGTAATGCCTGCGAAAGGTGGGCTATCTCCGGCAGATGCGCCAGAGTCACTCCGCTGTCCAGCAATCCAAGATCAACGCAGCGCGCGGTCACATGCGAAAGTGGGAGGAAGGAAACACATGCCATCCCGGCGCGAAATCCAAAATCACGGCGAAAGTAGTTGATATTCGCCGCCATGTTGCCATGAGTCAGCATCACGCCTTTAGGGATGCCCGTGGTGCCGGAGGTATAGATAATCGTGGCCAAGTCCTCGGGTCGAATGCCACGGCCAATGGCATCGATCTGGGAATCGCCTGGCAACTGCATGAGTTCCGCCATGCGGATGGCGGGCGGCTGGGCCAGGTGATCCATGACGGCAATCTTCTTGACCCCCGTGGCGCCTGCAATCGAAAGCACCTTTTCGAAATGCTTTTCAGAGGAAACAATAATGGCGCGCGCGCCGGAATCACGCAGAATATAGGCAGTCTGCTCAGCCGTCAGAGTGGTGTAGATGGGGACAACGACGGCGCCCAGCAGCATGCAGGCTAAATCCGCCACCATCCATTCGTGGCGATTCTCACTCAGAATTGCGACGCGATCCCCACGAGTTACCCCCCAGGAACGAAAGCCATTTGCTGCCCCGGCGATTTTGGCGGTTAATTCTTGCGAAGAAATCGGGACCCAAGTGCCGGCAGTCTTCCGCAGCAGGCATTCGCGCTGCCCGCGTCCAACCATCCGAAAGAAGATGTCGTTTAGGGTCTGAAGATTCATCCAGCTTGCAATGGCTGAACTGTACTGCTTTCAGGAGCGGGCCGCAATTGCCGAAAGGATTGCTCCTTCACGGTTGATGGGAACTTCTTGTCGCACCACGGGCGCTGGGGAGCTGAGGAATTCCGCAGAGCCCGGGGATAGGGTTGCCTGGCCCGAATGCCAGTGGCGCGAATGCTACAAACAGAAAAGTCCGGAGGAGCGCGGGGGCAACTAAATGCATCCAAGTAGCTTACATTGGTGCTAGATAGCGGCTCCGCCGCCGGATATAGCTGAAAGGTCAAGTGGAATGCTACAATCAGCAGCCTCGGTGCAAGGTGGCGTTTCTGCTGGTTTAACCTACGATTGCCCCCGGATTTATGCGACCTAACGTGTCAAGCAAGAGCGGCCCCGCGCCGAGCGCTCACAAACAGTCCCGCCTGGTGTTCGACCGGATCAGCCGTTATCTCGGCCGCCTTTCCAAGGGTTCGAGCCGCAACAACGTTCATCGATTTCGGACGAACAGCCGCCGGGTAGAGGCGCTGTTAAGCGATCTGGGGCCGCAGACACGAAATAAGAAAAAACTTCTCAAGGCGCTCTCGAAGTTGAGAAAAAAAGCTGGAAAGTTGCGCGACTTGGACGTCCACATTGCTTTCTTAAAGGAGCTGCGAGTTTCGGATCGGCAAAACCACCGCGCGGAGCTCATGGAAAGGCTCTCTGAAGAGCACGCCCGGCGCTCCAAAAAATTGGCGAAGGCCTTCGATGTCGAGACGGTGCGCGGATTGCGCAAGCGTTTGCGACGCGCGCAATCGGAGATGACGCTGGATGGAATTGACCTTTTGCAACTCGCATTTGGCCGCCTGCCAAACCCGGAGCAGGCGTCGCTGAGCGAGAAGACCCTGCACGGTGGCCGGATCGCCGCGAAACATGCGCGCTACCTTGCCGAACTCGCTGACACCCCGCAGGCAAAGGCTTTTGTCGAAGAACTGAAGACCTCGCAGGATGCGCTGGGAGAATGGCACGACGTACTGAAGCTGAAGGAAATGGCGCAGCAGCGATTCGGGGGTGTTCACGATTCTGCCCTGGTAGCGGCTTTGCAGAACATTAGCCGCTCTCGCTACCGCCAGGCGGTGAATGCTCTGCGCTCCGCAATTTCGGCGGTGCATAAACTGCAAACGGATGCCCCCCAATTGCCGGCTGCGCGCAAGCCGGTCTCCGCCGGCGCGGTGGACGAACGTTCGGCTGCAGCTTAGAAGTCATGGCGCTTACCTTCTGGGTGAATACCCCGGTTTGGTATCCATCAGGACTTCAAACGTAGCCTTGCGGTATTCAAGGTAATAGGACTGGCGGGGGAGACTTGGCGAAATAGGTCATTGTAACGGGCTACAGCCTTCGATTTTAGGATGCAAAATTACAGAACCCCCTTTCCAAAGTCCGTCATCTTCGGCGGCCCGTTAAAAAGGTAATTTCAGCTCTGTCAGCATTTGCCGAAAGCGCGGATCGTGCCGAAGTGGGTCCAGGCGCGGTTCGACGGCAAGGACCAACATTGGCCATTCATGATTCTTAAAGGCTTGTTGGACATAGTTAAGGCCTGCTTCATCGTCATGGAGAGCAATGTTGATTACCGCCAAGTCGTACAATGGAACGAAGGCACTCTTAGATCGCTCCTCAAGACGAATCAAGATTCGACGGGCTTCTCGTTGGCGGCCTGCGGCGGCGAGACTGTATGCCATTTCGGTCAGTCCCACAGTACTGTCGGGCATTGCATCGAGAATTTTTCTGGCCGACGCAATGGCTTCTTTGTGCATTCCCTTCTGCGAATAGACTCGGCCGAGCCAAAAGTGAGTCCTGGCGTAGCTGGGATCCAGCTGCATTGCCTTCTGACCTTGCTGGATTGCTTGGTCATAGTTTCGGGCGTAGTAAAGGGTTCGCACTACTTCTGCGTTGTTAGGCAACGATAGGGGATCGAGCCGCGTTGCCTCAGTTATTCCGACAATGCCTCCGCGTGGCGCCCTGTTATCACAAGGACTGCCGCATAAGCGCGATGCCCCATCGAGTAACTCGGATTTCAGCGCGATGGCGGTTTTGCACTCGTTCTCGGCGCCGGGCCAATCCCACTCCCATCGACTTAGCTCCAGGGCAAGGGAAGTGTGCGATTCCGCAAGATTTTCACCAAGGGACACAGCTCGGCGAGCCGCTTGAATGGCTTTAGGGGAAACCTCGCTTGCAGGAACAGAATCAGTTATTACCAGGAAACCATAAGAATCGGCTAATCCTGAATAGGCTTCCGCGAAATTTGGATCTCGCTCGATGGCTTGCTGAAAGGAGGCGATCGCCTTGCGATATCCGTCCGGCGTAAATTGGTTCCAGAAATACCGACCCCGCAGGTAGGCTTCATTGGCCTCGGAGTCAAGGGGGTAGTGGTTTGTACGGCTACTGTAAGCGGGGCTTAGCTTTACTTGAATCTGTTCCGCTACCGCCTTCGCGACCTCTACCTGCAATTGTATGGAATGGCTGATGTGCCGGTCGTAGCTGCGTGCCCACACATGTACCTGATCACGCGCGCGGATCAGCTGGACACTGATTCGTACCATGTCCCCGTCACGACGAACACTGCTTTCAAGGACATAGTCAACGCTGGATGGTCTTTGAAGTGTTCTTGTAAGCCATTGATGTGGTGCGGGCAATCACTCCTAACTGTTCAGGATTTAACGCTCCCAATTGTGCAATCATTTGCTCCGTAAGGCCATCGCTGAAGTAGCTTTGGTTTGAGTCGCCACTGAGGTTTTGGAACGGTAGGACCGCCAGCATTGCGTGATTTTCCGAGAAACGTCATCCCGTATTTGACGCCAGCCGAGATAGCCGATTACAGCGATTGCCAGCGCAAAAGAGAAGATGAGAGTTGTGCCCGGAACGTACGGTTTGGCAGCCGATTTTTGCTCAATCGGTCCAGTCTCAATGACCTGTTCTATGGTTGTACTCGGAGATACGACCTCCTCCAACGGTGCTTGCCCGGTAACGTCGCCAATGAAGCGGTAACCCTTTTTGGGTAGGGTCTCGATGAACCGTGGCTTTTCCGCCGAGTCACCTAGTGCGTCTCGAAGGCGGTTCACGGCGTTATTCAGACCGTGATCGAAGTCAACGAACGTGTCAGCCGGCCAAAGTTTTCGGTGAATCTCCTGGCGTGTGACCACTTCCCCAGGGCGCTCCAGAAGCATGATGAGAATCTGGAATGGCTGGTCCTGGAGCTTGATCTTGAGGCCCTGCTTACGTAGCTCACCTGCCTGCACGTTCGCTTCGAATGATCCGAATCGCAAGATCCGCCAAAATGCCGAGGTACTCAATGGACAGCTCCACCTGAGGATCGAAGTGTACGCCTCATACAGGCTGCGTAAAAATTGAAAAGCGCGTGAGGTTTGCCGGGAACTGCCTTTCTCTTGACCGGCTTAGCTGGTGACATGCCAGGGAGACACGTGTGGGCCTCACGGGATTGCATCTTTGACCTCGAAAGCGCAAAACAGTTGCTGAATTCCAACGGATCTTCGGATCAGTGGATCCGAGAATCTGGACGCACGAATCTATTTTGGGAGTTAGTTGATCCGGGCACGCTGTTCTTAGGCCGAGCGAACCCAAGCAAGCCGGTAGTCCAAACTCATGCTTTACAAAGGAAAAAAGACTGAAATCGACCAAAACACTGAATTTCGCCGGGTTTTCTGCGTGCATGGCGCTGATAGTTGGCCTGAGTGTCAACGCATCAGCGTCGTGCAGCGATTCCCTGTTTGGGATGGCGGCGGGAGCCGCTTCCGCCCAAAGTCAATCTCGTCTAATGCAACCGGACTCTGAGTCTTTCAAGGACAATGATGAACATGCTTCTATTGTTGGCTTTTGGTACGTCCGGTTCATAGTCGGCGATCAAACCATCCAAGAGGCATACCAGATTTGGAATGCCGGCGGGACCGAAGTTCACAACCCGAATGTCGATCCGAGATCGGGCAATGTCTGCTTGGGGGCGTGGAAGCACACAGGCCGGACCTACAAGCTCGCACACCGCGTCTGGTCGTATGACATCAATGGAAACTTTATGGGAACTGTTCACCTCAGTGAGACGCTCGCTCTGGGTAAACACGGTAATACGCACAGCGGTACTTTCACCTTGGATATTTACGACCCTTCCGGTAACTTCCAAGCCCAAGTAACTGGCAGGGTTACGGGCGAACGAATTTCGGCTGAGTGATCCGAGGATTGGGAGATGGAGAGCCGCTTCATACGCGGCTCCTTCCGCTTCGCTTCTTCATCACCCTACCCAATTGTGCTGGCGGATGGCAGGATTAGGTCCAAAGACCACCGTTTCCAGACCGCGATGTAAACTGTTGCTGAATGCCCACCTTTGCCGCTGTTGATATTGGCTCGAACTCTGTCCGATTAAAAATTTCCCGCCTGGCCGCGCATCGGCTGATCGAAATTCTCGAAGACCGGGAAGTCACACGGCTGGGTGAGTCGGTCTTCCGCGACGGGTTTCTTTCTCCCGAGGCAATTGCGCTGACGGTGAAAGTTCTACGCCGTTTTCATCGGGCCGTGCAAAAGGCGGGCGCAGATTCGGTCCGCGTGGTCGCCACCAGCGCGCTTCGAGATGCGCGCAACTCGCGCGCCTTCCTCGAATGGGTGCGCTCGGCCACTGGATGGCGGGTTGAAATCATTTCCGGGCTGGAAGAGGCGCGCCTCATTCACCTGGGATTGACGTCGAGCCTGCGCGTGAACCCCTCCCCGGTGCTGATGATTGACCTTGGCGGCGGTAGCTGCGAGCTCACCATTTCACGCAACGGACACATTCAGGAAACTGTCAGCCTTCCGCTGGGGGCCGTCCGTCTCACCAATGAGTTTTTGCACCATGATCCGCCGCGCAAACCGGAGATGCGGCAGCTGCGTGGATTCATTGCGCGCGACATAGGCCGTATCGCCGGGCGCATCATGCGCGCCCGCTGCAAGGTCGTGATCGCAACTTCGGGCACGCCTGAGGCCCTGGCCTCGGTATGCCATGCGCTTTATAGAACCAAAAGCCAGCGTGGCATGACGGTTTCGCGCCTGCAGATGCGGCGCATCGCAAAGATGCTGGCGCGGCTGTCGCTGGAAGAGCGCCGGAAGGTTGAAGGCATTGGGGTGCGCCGGGCGGAGATCGTGATTGCAGGCGCCGTAGTTTTCGCCGAACTGCTGGAACGCTGCAAGCTGGCGGGATTTCGCTATTCTCCGCTGGGTCTTCGAGATGGGCTGCTGGCGCAGATGGCGGCGGAATCTGACCAGCAGACGCGGTCGGGAAAGCAGATCGAGTCGGAGCGCCAGGATTCCATTCTGGCTGCGGTGGAACACTACCACGTGGACTTGCAACACGTAACCCGGGTGCGCGAATCGGCTTTGCAATTGTTTTCGGAGCTGAGGACCGTGCATCGCCTTCCGCAGGAGTACAAGGAATGGATTGCGGCGGCGGCAATGCTTTGTGAAGTTGGCGACTACGTGAACCGCACCGGCCGCCACCGGCACAGTTATTACATCATTTCTCACTCCGAAATCCTGGGCTACACGCCCCAACAACGGAGAATCATCGCTGCCATTGCGAGGTACCTGGGAAAATCGAGGCCATCCGCGGGCGACGGTCCGATTAAGACACTGCCCCCTTCCTACCAGAAAGAGATTGCCAAGGCTTCCCTGCTGCTGCGGCTGGCCTGGGGGCTCAACCTGGGCCGCAGCGGAGCTCTCAAGATGTTTCGCGTCAGGATTCAGGATACGGCAGTAGCAATGACGCTGGTCCCCAAACGTCCCATGAGTGTTGACCTGGAACTTTGGGCGGTCGAAAAAGAGAGGTCTTACTTCCGTCAGGTCCTGGAGCGGGACTTCTCCGCCGCGGCAGCGGCCGCGGTTTGAATTTCACGCGCCATCTTGGGCGTAAGAAACCAGTTCAATGTGGCGGCCACGCGTTCGGTTTCCACGCGCGCGACCGCGCCCTTTTTGAAGTCAACCCGCGCCTCGCATCCCGACTTGGCAATCATCCGCGCCAGAAACTGCGAGATGCTGGGATTGTGCCCCACAAACATGACCGCTTCGTGCTTGGCATGTTTTTCCAGCAAGCGGCGGAAATCCGAGAAAGATGCCTCGGGGCGCAGAGCGGGTTCCAGTTGCAATTTGCCTTCATACCCGAGTTCGTTGCCGATGAGGGAGGCGGTTTGGGTTGCGCGCTTGAGGGGACTGGAGACGATCGCTTCCGGCTGCGCGTTCAGAGCTGCCAGGGCTCGGCCCACAAAGCCGCACTGCTCGATTCCGTCGGCGTCGAGCGGGCGCTTCTCATCCTTCTTGGGATTCGCGACGTGCTCACCGGCGCTGGCGTGTCTAACAAAATAAATGATCATGTGCTCTTAGTTGTCCTCCGCCTTGTCCGGCGAGTAGTCACATCGCGGATATCCGGAATCGCAGCCGCCGTCTGTTTCCCTTCGGCCAGTGCCACCATAAAATCCTGGGCGCTGAAGCCCGGAACTGGCGGCTTACTTCTTGCCGAAACCCGCCAGGCTGGAGTGTAGGAGCCGTCTTTGCGAAGCACGCGAGCTTTCACGGTATCAGCCAGGTAAGCATCCAGGATCTCGTGGCGGACGCGGTCGCGCAGTCGCGGGTCTTTTATGGGGAACATGGTTTCCACACGTTCGTAGAGATTGCGCGGCATCCAGTCGGCGCTGGAAAGGTAGATTGCCTCCTCGCCGCCATTGGCGAAGTAGAAAATGCGGGTGTGCTCGAGAAAACGCCCGACGATGCTGGTCACCCGAATGCGATCGCTCACTCCACGAATACCGGGACGCAGGGCGCACATGCCGCGCACAATGAGGTCGATTTCTACGCCCGCCTGTGATGCCCGGTAAAGAGCGGCAATAATGCTCTTGTCGAGCAGCGCATTCATTTTGGCGATAATGCGGGCGGGCCGGCCCAGCCGCGCGTGATCACTCTCGCGGGCGATCAAGTCGAGGGAGTTTTCGGCCAGATCCACCGGGGAAACCATCAATGGGGAATAGCTGGAATGCTCGGAGTAGGCGGTGAGGAAGCTGAAGACAGCGTGGACCGCATTGGTGATTTCCTCGTCCGCAGTGAAAAGACTCAAATCGGTATAGATGCGCGCGGTGGTGGCATTGTAATTCCCGGTACCGAGGTGGGCGTAACGGCGAGAAACTCCGTCGGGATCTTTGCGCACCAGAAGCGCCAGCTTGCAGTGGGTCTTCAGGCCCACCAGGCCGTGGAATACCTGGACTCCCGCATCCTCCAAAGCGCGAGCCCAGCGGATATTGGATGCTTCGTCAAAGCGCGCCTTGAGTTCCACAACTGCGGTCACCTCTTTCGTCGCGGCGGCCTCACCGAGCGCCCGCACAACTAAAGAGTCTTCGCTGGTGCGGTAAAGGGTTTGCTTGATCGAGAGCACGTTGGGATCTTCGGCGGCGGCTTCGATGAAGGAAACAACCGCGTCGAAGGAGTCGAAGGGATGGTGGAGCAGCACGTCGTGGCGGCGAAGCTCTTCAAATAAATCCTTCGATTTGGCGGTGAGGCGCAACTCGCGGGGCACATATGGCTTGAATTTCAAATCAGGCCTGTCGGTCTGCTCGTACACATTGAACAGGCGGGGAAGATTTACCGGGCCATCCACTGGGAACACCTGCCAGGGCTCCAAAGCGAAGTTGGTGCGCAGGCGTTCCGTGATCTCAGGATCGGCATCGGCGTCGATCTCCAGCCGCACCGCATCCCCTTTGCGCCGGTTGTGCAATTCGGTGCGGACCGACTCCAGCAGATTGCGTGATTCTTCTTCCGCCAGGTAGAGATTGCTGTTGCGGGTGACGCGAAAAGCCGCCGAGGAGACAATGTCGTAGCCGTTGTACATGCGCGCGGCATGGAAGGCGACCAGATCGGCGAGGAAAATAAAATCAGTTGTCCTGCCGGATGGAAGCCGCACCAGGCGGGGCAAAGCGCGCGGGACGGTGACCACGCCGGTGTAGGTCAGTGAAGAACGCCGGCGGCGGCGCAATAGGAACGCAACGCAAAGCGCCTTGTTGATGACACGCGGAAAGGGATGCGCGGGGTCGACAGTTACCGGAGTGAGCAGAAGATCGAGTTCACGCTCGCAATAGTCCTCGACGAATGCGCGGGCGGTTTCATCCAGCTCATGCAATCCCAGGACCCGGATTCCTTTTTCCGAAAGCTGGGGGCGGAGCTTGCCATTCCAGCATTGGTACTGATCGGCCACGAAATTGTGCAGCTCTTCGGTGACCAGGTCGCGCTCTTCGAGCAAAGTCAACCCATCGGGACCAGCTTCGGTATAGCCGTCTTCGATCTGCTGGACCAGGGCGGAGACCCGCACCTCGAAAAACTCGTCGAGGTTGCTGGCGCTGATGGAAAGAAACTTCAGCCGTTCCAGCGGAGGATTGCTTTCATCCTGCGCCTCTTCGAGCACGCGCCGGTTGAACTGCAACCAGGAAAGCTCGCGGTTGATGTAATAGGCCGGATTATCCACCGAAGCGCGCGTCATGACGGAATCAAAGGAGAGTACCGCGAAGTGGCGGACCACCAGAGAGCTTGCTGGCGGCGCTGCCGTAATCAGTATAAAGCAGGGAGTCCTCCTGAAATCACACAAGGAATCTAACGGGAAAGTGTTAAAGGAGTGTGAAAGCGGGCGTAAGAATTCACTTCAGGACTGGGCAGGGTAGATCCAGTTGGTTTAGAGACCCGAGTCCAGCCTGGCGATCTCCCGCGCAAATAGCGGATTGGCCGGGAACTGGTCGCGAAGATTCGCCAGCAGCTCGCGGGCGTGTGGTTTATCGTGCTCGCGGACATAGGCGATGGCGAGAAGAATATTGGCGAATGGCGCGAGATAATGCCCGCGCTCGGCGGTGAGTTTCAGTTCTTTCATCCCCGCCTGCTTGTCTCCGGAGATTCCGCCCAGGCGCACCAGCCAGCGTACCGGCGCGGCCATGCTTCCGATGATGTACTTGCTGATGCCGCTGGCGATGTGAGCGTCGTAACAGCCGGGATCGATTGCCAAAGTCTGCTCGGCCCATCCGGTCGATTCTTTCGTATAACGCAGTGAAGCAATATTTCGCTTTTCGATCAGCGCCGCGTAGTCACCCTGCAGGCCGCTAGTGAGAGTTAAGGCAAAGAGAGCGTCTTTATCCCTGGAGTTCTTCACCAGGCGCGCGCGGGCAATGCTTTCCGCCCTTTCGATGGCTGCATTGAAGCGCCCGCGAACCACGGCATCAGGACTTAGCTTCGGCCGGTTCTCAAACTTTTTGTCATTTTCAAAAAACTGCGACTCCAGTACACCGAGCCGGTGAAATTCAGAAAAGAGCAGTCCGGCGGCATCGCAAGTGGCGCCCATGGGATCGCCGGGATGGCTCTGTTCCCAGGCCGCGAACACGTTGTGGGCCCGGTCGAACTCCAGATTGTAGAGGAGCAGGAAGCCGTGATCGAGAGGGGGCAAGGAGAAGCTGGCGTCGGCGGCGGATGCTTGAAGCGAGAGCGCGACTGAAAACGCCGCAGCCGCCAGGCGCATTTTTAATTTAAGGCGCATGAGATGTATTCAGAGTATAGATGCGCTGTCTCCGATAGCGTGCTGTAAAAGGGTTGTCAACGGTTCAACCCTTGATTTGTTGACTTTGCGCTCATCTCACCCCTAAGATGGGCCACCGGGCAAACCTCCCACCATGGCCGAAGCGCGAACAGTGTCCCACTATCACATCCTGGAAAAGTTAGGCGGCGGGGGCATGGGGGTGGTGCATAAGGCGGAAGACACCAGGCTGCACCGGCTCGTCGCGCTGAAATTCCTTCCCGATGAGGTTGCCCATGACCCTCAGTCCCTAAGCCGCTTTCGCCGGGAGGCACAGGCGGCCTCGGCGCTCAATCATCCCAATATCTGCACCATTTACGACATCGGCGAAGAAGACGGGCGCGCCTTTATCGCCATGGAATTTCTCGATGGCGTGACCCTGAAGCACCGCATTGAAAATCGTCCCATGCGCCTGGAACAGGTGCTGGACGCCGGCATTCAAATCGCCGATGGGCTCGATGCGGCCCATGCCAGCGGAATCGTTCATCGCGATGTTAAACCGGCGAACATTTTTCTGACCTCGCGCGGGAGCGTGAAGATTCTCGATTTCGGGCTTGCCAAGGTCGGCACCGGCGGGCATGCGGGTGCAGCCGGCGCCGATACCGCCGATACCCGTGCCACCGACGCGAACCTGACAAGTCCCGGGACCGCGCTGGGGACGATTGCATACATGTCCCCGGAGCAGGCGAGAGGAGAGGAACTGGATGCACGCACCGACCTATTCTCCTTCGGCGTGGTTCTGTTCGAAATGGCTACGGGGAAGCAGCCATTCTCGGGCAGCACTTCGGCCGTCATTTTCAATCAGATCCTGGAGCGCACGCCACCGAAGCCCACCGCGCTCAACCCGGATTTACCAGGAAAACTTGAAGAGATCATCGGAAAGACGCTGGAGAAGGACCGCGAACTGCGCTGCCAGACGGCGGCAGAGCTCCGCGCCGACCTCAAGCGGCTAAAGCGCGATACCGAATCGGGCAAGACCGCGGCACAATTCGTGGCCTCGCAAGGCACCGTCTCTCAACCGGCATCTTCTTCGCCGCTGACTCGCTGGGTAGTGGGGGGCGCAGCGGTGGCTCTGCTGGGAATCGCGGCGGCATTTTTCCTTGGCCGCAGGACCGCAAACACTGAATCAAAAGCGCCCCCAGTGTATCACCAGCTCACATTCCGCCACGGCGGAATTCGCATGGCCAGATTCGCTCCCGATGGCAAAACGGTCCTCTACAGTGCCGCCTGGGAGGACACTCCGGTGGAAATTTTCACCACCCGCGCGGAGAGTCCGGAGTCGCGGTCCTTTGGTCTAAAGAACGCAGAGGTGGAGGCGATCTCTTCTCAAGGCGAAATGGCTGTACTGCTGAACAGCCGGAACGTGGAGCCATTTATCAGCACCGGCACTCTGGCCCGGGTGCCGCTGGGAGGCGGCGCGCCACGCGAGGTGCTGGAACAAGTTCAGTGGGCGGATTGGTCGCCGGATGGAGTGAGCCTGGCCATTGTGCGCGACTACAACGGGCAGAACCGGCTGGAATATCCCATCGGCAAGGTCCTGTACCAGACTGCCGGCTGGATCAGCCATCCTCGCTTTTCTCCCAACGGTAAGTTCATCGCATTTCTGGACCACCCAGTGCGCCGCGATGACGCGGGCGCGGTTGTAGCAGTGGACATGGCGGGCAATAAGAAAATCTTGTCGGGAATTTGGGAAACCGCAGAGGGCCTGGCCTGGGCGCCAAATGGATCGGAAGTCTGGTTCAGCACGGCAAGGATTGGCGTGGGAAGATTTCTTTATGCAGTGGATCCCAGCGGACCGGAACGGCTGCTGGCGCGGGAGCCGGGCACACTGACCATTCAAGATGTAGGCAAGGACGGACGAGTGCTGCTGGCACGAGACGTTCTGCGCGTTGGCATGGTGGGACAGGCGCCGGGCGAGAACAAAGAAAGCGATCTCTCGTGGCTGGACTGGTCGGCTCCTACGGACCTCTCTGCAGACGGCAAGACTCTGCTGTTTTTGGAGTCGGGCGAGGGAGGCGGCGAAAATTACGGCGCCTATATACGTGAGACCAACGGATCGCCCGCAGTCCGGCTGGGCGACGGATCGGCGCTGGCTCTTTCTCCGGATAAAAAATGGGTAATCACAGCTCCGGCGCGCGGTATGGACCAGTTGACCTTGATTCCCACTGGGGCCGGGGAATCCAGGCAACTGACCCACGAGTCAATCAGTCATCTCCGCGTGCACTGGCTGCCGGATGATAAACATTTCATCTTCATCGGAAGCGAGCAGGGCCACGGCTTGCGCCTATATATCCAGGACTTGAACGGCGGCAAGCCGCGTCCTATTTCTCCCGAAGGTATCCTGGCGACGCAATTTGCGGTCTCGCCGGACGGCAAGCAAGTGGCTGCCGTGGGAGCCGACCGTAATGGGTACGTTTATCCAATTGCGGGAGGTGACCCCAAGCCGATTCCAGGATTTACCGCCGGCGATACCCCTGTGGGCTGGAGCGGCGATGGAAGATATCTCTATGTGTACCTTGTAGGTGAGCTTCCAGCCAAGGTGCAACGGCTCGAGCTGGCGAGCGGACGGAAGCAGCCGTGGAAGGAACTGATGCCGTCGGATAAAGCCGGGATTACCGACATTGGTCCCATCCTTATCACGCCGGATGGCAAGGCCTACGTCTACGAATACGGCCGCACTCTATCTGATCTCTATTTGGTCGATGGGCTGAAGTAATTTGTCGATGTCAGGTAGTGGCTGTTTTGAAATCTGACCCCATCGTATTTGGTGAGTCAAGTGTGGCATTGTGGGGCATGGTGCTTAATTTGGCAGTAACATTCCTCTTGACATGGAATACATCGAGCATCAAGCGTAACACCATCGCGGGCGTTCGTATGAGACGGAGTTTGAGGCGATGATTCGGAAATGGGGAATGCGGTTTGATGCGGAGTAAGCGTATGGGTAGTGCCGTCCCTGCGGGACTCGGGTTCGTTCCATCCGCACCCGGCATTGCCATGCCGGGCTTTCACATTACGTGCCTTCGGCACTGGATTCGAGTTAGGCCGTCCGCACCCGGCATTGCCATGCCGGGCTTTCACATTTCATGCCTTCGGCACTGGATTCGAGTTAGGCCGTCCGCACCCGGCATT
>JBBSFW010000047.1:0-29093 GCA_038254805.1 Terriglobales bacterium | reverse complement strand
TAAGAGCGCTTCTGAATTTCGCTTCCCGCGAACGCATAAGCGACGTAACCTGCGCCGGTGGTGTACTTAGTTTGGTGAATGTCCGCGCCTTCCGACGAAAAGAACCACTGTTCGTCGCGGCGGAAGTTCAGATTGGTCTCCGCCAGCGTGATTCCCGGCACAGAGCGCAATTCGGCGTCGATTTTTTCCAGCAGCGCAAGGTTCTGCTCGATGGAAATGCTGAAGGGATCAATCTTGTGCGGCGTAGTCCAAACAGCCGTGACCGCCTTCTCGGGGACCAGCGTAACGTCGTGCTGTTTCACTTTGGCTGAGGCTTTAGCAATCTCGACCGCATGCGCAGCAACCGCTTCCACGGATTTTCGTCCGAGCTCCGCCGACGAGGCAAATCCCCATGCGCCGTTCACCAGAACCCGTACATTGAAGCCCTGCGATTGAGAATCCGAAGCGCTGGCGATTTTGCCGTTCTTGGTGGCGAGGGCCCGGCTGCGATCGTCGGCGACGCGCACGTCAGCATAGGTGGCGCCGCGCTGCGTGGCTGTGTCGAGTGCCCAGGAGGCGAGATCTTTTTCTTGCATGGCGGACACTCAAAATTTATCACACCAGCTCTGCGCACACCGTGTCCCGCGTTCGGCGCCGGAGCAGAGCGACTTTTTTGCGCGTAGGGGTTTGTATATATGTGAGGTTGGAGCGGCGGTAAAGGGGGACACGGTCATGGCAAAGATCATTCAGTTCTACATCCCAAAGGGCTTTCACAAGATAGAGAGCCGGTCAGGGTACGAAAAACGGGGCCAGCTGATCGAGTTCGCACCGCGCCGGAAGAAGACCGCCTGACGGCTTCCGCAACTCTAGAAAACGATGGCATCCCCAACTCGCTGCAAAGGGGTACTCCAAGTCGCGAGCCAAAGGTGGCCAATCAGAATTCTGCTGGGCAAATTAGTCACCGCCAAGCTGCGCGTTCGGCGCGGAGCCGGATGGGGAACGGCGCCGTGCAGGCAACTCCTTGATGGCATACCCGGCAAGCGCCGACACAATCGAGCCGGCGACGGTCAGGAAGAGCGAGCCTGCGTATTCCGAGAGCCAGCCAACGCTGGAAGAGGTTGCGACCGGCGCCCTGCCCATCCCTTGCCATGACGCGGTGAGCCCATTGTGCCGGGCGGAGACAACCAAGTCCCGCTCGGTATGAGGGGAAAAGTTCGCATGCGTGCTCTCTTCCTGCATCGCGCCATTGTCGGGCTCAATGCGCAAACGAATATTATGCGAGCCAGAACGCACCGCTATGATCTGCGATAAATTCCCCTGCGCCGAGTCGGTAGGAATCAAGCCGAATCTCTTTCGCGTGGAACCGGTGACCCTGCCCGAATAGGCGAGGTCGCCGTCCACCCACACTGAGACCTGCGCGCTGCGGAAGTCGTGCTGCAGCCTTAAATGCAGGCTGGCATCGCCGGCCGTAAGCGAGGTATAGATCGCCATGAGTACGGCGGAGAACAAAAATAGTCCAAGTATGATTCGCGCCCTGAGCGGCACGCGGGCAGCCCACTGGCGGCCGCGCCGGTAGAGAGACGTAGTGGTTTCGCGAAGCTGTACAGCGTACTCGCGGTTCATGTGGATATGCTATTTTCGCCCGGACGACGCACCCGGCTCCAGTTACCGAGGTGCAGAACTGAAGTTTCTCCGGTATAGCGCGCGGCAGCCGGCGGTGCGAAAATGAGGGCATGGAAGATGATTCGCTCGCGAATCGTCTTCCGCAGTCGAAGGACCTATGCGATTCTGCCAACACCACCCATGCTCTCCGAAACTTGCGTAGATCCTTCGTTGGGAGTCCTTTGCTTCGCAAATGACTCCGCTGCCTCAGGATGACAGAACGGAATGCTCGAAAGATGATGGCGTGCTTTTGAGCCAATGATCGCGGTTGCGGAGGCCGAGAAGGCCGGCATGGTGGAAATTGCGGGCCGGATTGTTCAAGAAGTCGTGCGGGTAGCCAGCAGCACTAGACTCACAAAATCAGTGCGCAAAGCAAGGCAGACCCGAATCTTTATTTTGGAAAAACTATTCTTTCCCGGTATCTTCGCGGGAATGCCGCGCGGCCTTGAGAGTATTCTGGAGCGAGTAACATCGGGTATAAGAAGACTGTCAGACGAGACACGTCAAACCCGCTCGCGCCGCCCGTTTTGACTGAATGCTGACTGCTGATTGCTACGTACCTTCGCTCCAGCCTGCCAGGTATTCTTCCTGCTCCGGGGTCAGGCGGTCGATCTTGATCGCCAGCGATTCGAGTTTGAGGCGGGCGACGCGCTTATCGAGCTCTTCGGGGACGCGATAAACTTTTTTCTCCAGGTTTTTGCAGTTCTTAACCATGTATTCGACCGAGAGGGCCTGGTCGGCGAAGCTCATATCCATCACCGACGGTGGATGGCCTTCGGCGGCGGCCAGGTTGATCAAGCGGCCTTCGCCGAGAAGATTAATTTTGCGTCCGTCGCGCAGCGAATACTCTTTCACGAACTCGCGAGTGGTGCGCTTCGACGATGACATCTTCTCCAGCGCGGGAATGTCGATCTCCACATTGAAGTGGCCGGAATTGGAGATGATAGCGCCGTCTTTCATCACCTCGAAGTGGTCCCGGGTGAGCACGCTCTTGTTGCCGGTCACGGTGCAGAAGACGTCGCCAAGCTTGGCCGCCTCTGTCATGGACATCACCCGGAAGCCGTCCATGACAGCTTCGAGCGCTTTTGTAGGATCGATTTCGGTGATGATGACCTCGGCGCCAGCGCCGCGCGCGCGGCTGGCGAGCCCGCGTCCGCACCAGCCGTATCCGGCGACTACGAACTTCGATCCCGCCAGCAGGAAGTTGGTCGCGCGAATGATGCCGTCAATCGTGGACTGTCCGGTACCGTAGCGGTTGTCGAACAGGTGCTTGGTGTCGGCGTCGTTGACGGCGATGATGGGATACTGCAGCACGCCTTCTTTCGCCATGGCGCGCAGGCGGATCACCCCGGTGGTGGTTTCTTCGGTGCCGCCAATCACGCCTTGGAGGGCGTCCTGACGCTTGGTGTGCAAAATGCTGACCAGGTCGGCGCCGTCGTCCATGGTGATGTGCGGTTTGTGGTCAAGGGCGGCGAGGATGTGGTTGTAGTAGGTGTCGCTGTCCTCACCCTTGATAGCGAAGACTGAAATACCGTGGTCGCGGACGAGGCTGGCGGCAACGTCGTCCTGGGTTGAGAGCGGATTGGAAGCACAGAGAACCACATCGGCGCCGCCGTCACGCAGGCAGATGGCCAGATTTGCGGTTTCGGCAGTCACGTGCAGACAGGCCGCAATGCGCATGCCCTGCAGCGGCTGGTTCTTGATGAATTCCTTGCGGAGAATCTGCAGAACCTTCATGGACTGATTGGCCCATTCGATCCGCTTCTTGCCAAGATCGGCGAACTCGATGCCCTTAACGTCGGACTGCACCTGCGTGGAAGTGGTTGACATGCTTCTCCTGTGGCCTTCTTAAGCCTTGGCTGTCGTGAGAAAAATCTTAAATCGCAAAGATCGCAAAGAACATACAAGGAGGTCGCGAAGAAAACCATCCAGACCTTCGCGCCCTTCGGGCAAATGCGCGCTCTGCGGTTAAAAGCTTGGAACTTTACGCCTACTTCCGGACCTCGGCTCCAACCGGCTCACATAGGCCCGCATCCCTGGCCAGTTGCGTCGACTTATCGGTTGCTTCCCAGGTAAAGTCAGGATCGTTGCGGCCGAAGTGTCCGTAGGCGGCGGTCTTGCAATAGATGGGCCGGCGAAGCTTCAGGGAGTCGATGATCCCCTTGGGCGTCAGCTGGAAGTGGGCCCGCACCAGGCCGGGAATGATTGCGGGGTCCACCTTGCAGGTGCCGAAGGTCTCGACCAGCACGCTCACCGGATCAGGCACGCCGATGGCATATGCGAGCTGCACTTCGCAACGGTCCGCCAGTCCCGCAGCCACAATGTTCTTGGCGATGTAACGGGCGACGTATGCGGCCGAGCGGTCAACCTTGGTGGGATCCTTGCCGCTAAAGGCCCCGCCGCCGTGGCGTCCCATGCCGCCGTAGGTGTCAACGATGATCTTGCGGCCGGTAAGCCCGGTGTCGCCCATAGGGCCGCCGATGACGAAACGTCCGGTGGGATTGATGTGGTACTTAGTGTCGGCGTCGAGCAGTTCGGCGGGAATGGTGGACTGGATCACGTGCTTCAGAGTGTCGGAGCGAAGCTCGTCGTTAGTGACAGTCTCCGAGTGCTGGGTGGAGACGACGACAGCATCGACGCGCACCGGCCTTTTGTGGGCGTCATATTCAACCGTAACCTGGGATTTTCCATCGGGACGAAGATAAGGAAGTTTGCCCTGCTTGCGAACTTCGGAAAGCCGCATGGTGAGCTTGTGCGCCAGCGAGATCGGCATGGGCATCAGCTCCGCGTTTTCATTGCAAGCATACCCAAACATCATTCCCTGGTCGCCGGCGCCACCGGTGTCCACGCCCATGGCGATATCGCCGGACTGCTTGTTGATGCTGGAGATTACGGCGCAGGTGTTGGAGTCGAATCCGTAGAGGGCATTGTTATAACCGATGGAGGAAATGGTGCCGCGGACCAGGGCCTGGAAATCCACGTAGGCCTTGGTGGTGATTTCGCCGGCGATCACTACGAGGCCGGTGGCGGTCAAAGTTTCACAGGCGACACGGCTGTTAGAGTCTTCGGCCAGGCAGGCATCGAGGACGGCGTCGGAAATCTGATCAGCAATTTTGTCGGGATGACCTTCGGTCACGGACTCGGAGGTAAAAAGATACCGGTTCTTGGATGACAAAGTTTATCTCTCCTTCGGAAGCCCGCGAACACGCCCGGGGGCGGGAAATGATCAGAACCCGTGTTCCGGATCAAAAAGGGCCATCAAATGAACATTTTAGAACACTAAAAGCTATCAAAGAACCGGGGCAGGCGCAATCGGTTTCAGCCCGTGTGCAAGGCGGAACAGCGGGTAGTAACCGCGAGGGGCCGAGTGGGGAGGAGAGAGAGCCGAACGGCTGCCTGGGTTTCGAAATGGATTGAGCCGAGGGGCGCGGCCCCATCCTATTACTATGGTTCATTGCCCGTCAATTTCAGCGGCGCATATAATTTGTGAACCGCTGACCAGCAAAGGACCCGTTCGATGTCGCAGGCCACAGGAGTGGAGACCGCCCGGCAGACGCTGGAGCTCAACATCTTCCATGATGTGGCCAAGGCCCTGACCTCCTCGCTCAACCTGGATTCGATCCTGCAGACAATCATGGAAAAGATGGCGGAATATTTCCGGCCGGACACCTGGTCGTTGCTCATGGTGGACGATAAGGACGAGATGTATTTCGCGATTGCGGTAGGCACGGCGTCGGAGTCATTGAAGAATGTGCGTTTGAAAGTCGGCGAAGGAATCGCCGGGCACGTGGCAAAGTACGGCGAGAAGGTGATTGTGCCGGACGTCCGCACTGACCAGCGTTTTTCGGAACGGGTGGACGCGGTGACGCAACTGGAGACGCGCTCCATCATTTGTGTTCCGCTGAAGTCGAAGCTGCGGGTGCTGGGCGTGATCCAGTTGGTAAATGTGGATATGAACCACTTTGGCGACCAGGAGTCGTTCTTTCTGCAATCTATCTGCGAGTATGCCGCTATCGCCATTGAAAATGCCCGGTCGGTAGAAAAAATTCAGGAGCTCACGATCACCGATGATTGCACCGGGCTCTACAATGCGCGGCATCTATACAAGACGCTGGAGACCGAGGTTTACCGGTCTTCGCGATTCAGCTACGAGTTTTCCGTGGTATTCCTTGACCTGGACCACTTTAAACAAGTCAATGACACGCACGGGCACCTGGTCGGCAGCAAGCTACTGGCGGAAATCGGGTATCTGATCAAGGCGCAGCTGCGGCTGATTGATTTCGCCTTCCGCTACGGGGGCGACGAATTCGTGGTGCTGCTGCCCCAGACCGGGAAAGACTCTGCGCTGGTGGTGGCGCGGCGCCTGCGCGACAGTTTGCGCGCCAGCGTTTTCTGCAAGGAAGAAGGATTGAATCTGAATGTGCGAGCGTCCATGGGACTCGCGACCTACCCGCACGACGCCCAGATCCCGCATGACATCATTCGCCAGGCCGACGAAATGATGTATGTGGTGAAAAACAGCACCCGTGACAACATCGGAATCGCGCAGCGTGGAGTGCAAGAATAGACAATCTGGCGGACGGACAAAAATCCCACGGCCAGGAACGAAGGTAACGCCTCGAGTGGCTCGGGAATGGTATTCGCGTAGCAGAAGCAATATAGAATCAGCACATTGCGCGGAACAACATCGTCCCTGAATCCGTGTTTATACAAGCAACCGGCTGAGAATCCGCATATGTTTGCGGGAGGAGACACAATGAAAGTTTCACGTGTAGTTCGCTGGGCGGCCTTCGCGCTCCTGATAATGGCCATCCCGATTTCGTCAGTGGCTGGTGTTTTCGTGTCGGTTACGATCGCGCCACCGGCGCTGCCGGTATACGTGCAGCCGGCTTGTCCGGGCGATGGTTACATTTGGACGCCCGGTTACTGGGCTTATGGGCCAGATGGATATTACTGGGTGCCGGGCACGTGGGCAGTGGCTCCTGAAGTGGGTCTGCTCTGGACGCCCGGTTATTGGGGCTGGGGCGACGGATACTATTTGTGGCATGCAGGATATTGGGGGCCGCATATTGGTTTTTACGGCGGCGTCAATTACGGTTTCGGCTACTTCGGCAGCGGCTATGAGGGTGGATATTGGCGCGGCAGGACCTTCTTTTATAACCGCTCCGTGAACAACGTGACCATCACTAACGTTCACATCTACAACAAGACGGTCATCAACAACACGGTCGTAAACCGGGTCAGCTACAACGGCGGCCGAGGCGGCATCAACGCACGCCCGCGCGGTTTCGAAGAGAGCGCGGCGCGAGAGCGTCACTTTGAGCCCACCCACTTGCAAATGCGGCACGAACAAGCTGCCAGCAGCAACCGCGAATTTCTGGCCTCGGTGAACCACGGCCGGCCATCGGTCGCCGCAACGTCGCGGCCAGCACAATTCAGTGGTCGCGGGGTGGTGCCGGCGCGTTCCGGCGGCGGAGCTTACCGCACGGAAAACCGCCCGGTGGAGAGGCGCGAAAACCAGAATCGTGGCGCGGAGAATCGGTCGTTCGAGAATCGTCCTGCTCAGAATCGGTCTTCAGAAAATCGCGGGGCGCCGCGTCCGTCGAATTCTGACCGGGGAATGCGACGGTCAGAGTCGTATCCGGCAGGCAACAACCGGGGAGCGCAACCGCGCAATGCCCCTTCGCCGGAAGCGCGGGAACGCGGTGCGGCACCCTCTCGCTACAACGCTCCGCGTCCAGAAAACACCCGGCCCGAAAACACTCGCCCGCGTGAGAGCGCGCCGCGCGCGGAGAGAGAGCCGCGTTCCGGCAATGGACACGAGGACAGGCCCCACCGGTAGGCGGGCTGTCATTGAAGGGTTAATTACCGGGTCGATTACTCACGGGAATAATTTCTCGGGCCGTAAAGCTAAATGATGACAAGCCTGCTGCACGTACGGCAAGACTACGTCTGGACCGGTGTCTGGCCTCGAAGCGCCCGCTTTTTGATGAGCTCAAAGAGAACAGGCAGCAGAATTAAAACTGTAACGGTGGAAGTAATCATTCCTCCGACGATGGGTGCGGCTATTGGCTTCATTACGTCCGAACCAATGCCATTTCCCCAAAGGATTGGCGCCAGGCTGGCCAGGACGGCGGTGACTGTCATAAGTTTCGGCCGAAGACGGTGCACCGCGCCCTCGATCACCGCGTCCTGAATCGATTCCGAGGTGAGTGGCTGGCCTGAGGCGAGCCGCTTTTCCAGGGCTTCGTGCAGGTATACGACCATCACAACCCCAGTCTCGACTGCAATACCGAACAGCGCGATGTAACCGACCACGACGGCAACGCTGAAGTTGTAGCCGAGGATCCATTGCAGCAGCAGGCCCCCGCTGATCGCGTAGAAGGTGGGGAAGATCAAAATCAAGGTTTCGGCAACTGAGCGAAATACCAGATACAGCAAGATGAAAATCGTGAGGAAGACCACTGGAAAAATCAGCTTCAGGCGCTCTCTTGCCCGCAATTGAAACTCGTATTCCCCGGACCACTGGTAAGTAAAACCAGCCGGTAGTTTTAAATCCCGTTTGAGCAGTTGGCTTGCGCGATCCACAAATCCGCCGTAATCCGGCGTCTGGAGGTCGATATATACATATCCAGTGAGCTGACCCTCCTCGTCGCGGAGCATGGCCGGACCACGCGAGAACGAGATGTGGGCCACGGAACCCAGCGGCACTTGGGTCCCCGTGGGAGTTTCAACCAATACGCGGGCCAGCGCTTCGGGCGTGTCACGGAAGTCGCGCTGGTATCGCACGTTGATCGGATATCGTTCGCGGCCTTCGATATTTTGCGCGATGTCTTCGCCGCCAATGCCCGACTGCACCGCCCGCTGCACGTCTTCGACGGTCATACCGTAACGGGCAGCTTCCAGGCGATCAACTTCAATATTGAGATAGAAGCCTTGCGAAACCCGCTCGGCAAAAACCGCGCGGACGTCGGGCAGGCGGGTTAGCAGTTGCTCGATAGCAGCCCCGGCGGCCTGAATCCCCTCTACACTTGTTCCCTGAATCTTGATGCCTACGGGCGTCTTGATCCCGGTGAGCTGCATGTCGAGACGGTTTTCCACGGGCATGGTCCAGGTATTCGAGAGTCCGGGGAACTGCAACTTGGCATCCATCTCAGCAATCAACTTTTCGTAGGTCACGCCGGGACGCCAGTTATCGCGTGCTTTCAGCATGATGGTGGTGTCGTACATGTCGAGCGGAGCGTTGTCGGTGGGGCTGTCTGAGCGACCCACCACGCCAAAGACGCTCTCCACCTCCGGAAAGCTGCGGATGATGCGATCTTGCTGCTGCAAGAGCTGGGTGGCCTGACTGATACCGATTCCAGGGAGCGAAGTCGGCATGTAGAGCGACGAGCCCTCGTAGAGTGGCGGCATGAACTGGCTGCCCATGCGGAGAGCGAGGGGAATGGTGGCGGCTAGAAAAATCAGATTGAGGACGATTGTCAGCCCCGGCCGGCGTAGTGCCAAGCGGAGAACGGGTAAATACAGCCCCTGGGTGAAGCGCGAAACCGGGTTTTCCGATTCCGGCCGGAGCCGCCCGCGGATGAAAAAGACCATCCAAGCGGGCACAACGGTAATTGCAAGGATGGAAGAAAAGGCTACCGACAAAGTCTTGGTCCAGGCCAGCGGACGAAACATCCGGCCCTCCTGCGCTTCCAAAAGAAAAACCGGCAGGAATGAAACCACGATAATAATCAGCGAAAAAAACAAGGCTGGTCCGACCTGCTTAGCGGCTTCAATGAGAATGCGGCGCCGCTCGCCTTCGGTGACCTGACCGGCTTCGGAAAGATGCCGATATCCATTTTCGACGATTACGATGGCAGCATCGATGAGCACGCCAATGGCAAGCGCAAATCCGCCCAGCGACATGATGTTGCTGCTGATGTGCAGAAGGTACATGGGCACGAATGCGCCAAGCAGAGCGACCGGCAATGTCAGTATGGGAATCAGCGCCGAGCGGAAGTGAAAGAGAAAAACAATCGTGACCACACTTACGACGGCGCACTCGACCAGTAGGTCGCGCTTCAGAGTGCGAATGGATTCCTCAATCAGGCCGGAGCGGTCATACGCGGCGTGGATCTCGACCCCGGGTGGGAGGGAAGGCGCAATCCCGGCAACTTTTTTCGGTAATAATATACTTGACAAAATGGAGGTTCCGGCCTAAGATTCATGCATGGAACCGAAGAGCCTACAGCAAGCAATCATATACTTCGCCGATCCGAAGAACTGCCACGAATATCTTGTGGCGCGTCGCTGGCCGGACGGCGTTATCTGCCCGCGCTGTGACAGCAAGAACGTCCTGTTCCTGGGAAAATACAATCGCTGGCACTGTCGTGAAAAGCATGACGCTCCGCAGTTCACGCTCAAGACCGGAACCATTTTTGAAGATTCCCCTGTAAGCCTAGACAAGTGGCTGACCGCGATGTGGATGATCGTCAACTGTAAAAATGGCGTTAGCTCTTGGGAGATTCACCGCTCTATTCGTGTCACACAAAAAACTGCGTGGTTCATGCTGCATCGCATTCGTCTTTCTTTGCAGGACGAACATACTGGCGGCAAACTCGGCGGCCCTACTGGCCCTGTCGAGATCGATGAGACTTTCATCGGCGGCAAGGCGCGGAATATGCACAAAAGCAAACGGCAGCGCATGAGCCGCAACGTTGGAATGCAGGGCGGACACGGCAAGACTGTAGTCATTGGAGCACTTGAGCGCGGCGGAAAGATCAAAGCCAGAGTCATCGGAGATCGTAAGTATCCCGCCGTGCATGGGGCAGTGCGCGATTTTGTTGAGGCTGGCTCTGCGATTATGACTGACGAATTCACGGGTTACTACGATCTCAAATCGGAATACGATCATCAGTTCGTGAATCACCTTGAGAAGTACGTTGACGGACAAGTTCATGTTCAAGGCGTAGAGAACTTCTGGTCGCTGCTGAAACGCGGACTGGGCGGAACCTACGTTGCTGTAGAGCCGTTTCATCTGTTCCGCTATGTAGATGAGCAAGCTTTCCGATTTAACAATCGTGCGACGCGAGAGAACCCGCTAAACGACTCTGATCGATTCGACGCCGCCGTGCGCCAGATTGTCGGTAAACGCCTCACCTATAGCGAACTCACGGGGAAGGAAAGGCAAGCCGCGTTTTAATGTGCGTGGGCGATTGAAACGCGGAAAGCGTGCGCCTAATTCAGCACACTTCAGTCGCTACCCGAATTACAATGTTTCCACCAAATGAAAAGCCCGGCGCGATGGCCGGGGCATTTTCGATGAGCGAGTAGACACCCTCATCGTAGCCCTTCATTGCGCCTCGCGCAAGGGTGCGATGAAGGAAACTCCGTCCTTACTGCCGCTGCCGCCGTTGTCCGTCCAGGCATTGCACGATCTTCATGATATCGAAGATGTTGTTGCCGAAGCCTTAAAGGATTTGAATGAGTTTTTCCCGAGCATTACTAGAATGCTTCACCATCACAACAGTCCCAAGAGAATCGAACGCGTTTTGCGAACATGTCTTGTCGCGCATTTGGACGTGCAGATGAATCACTACTCGTCGCTGCCACAATATCGTCCAATTTGGATCGTACAGATCATCGGGAGTTCCATTGGTTCTCTGCTGGGCCTGTTCCCTGTTTTTGTGGATGCTGAACAGTATCGCGGAGTCTTACAGCAGACAGCGGCAGAGCATATACAAACCAAAGGGCTAAATCTTCCGAAGCCGAAGCTTGAATTGGTGTCTCAAAAGGAACCTCCGCCAATAGAGGTGCAGCAGTGCGTCGCAGTGCAGCTTCGCAAACTACGCATGGAGTGCAACTGGTCTGTAGAGAGATTGGCCGAAGTCGCTGGTTTCAACGTCCGCACGGTGGCCCGGCATTTATCTGGTGAGGTGAATCCCCATCTTCGCAACATTTCCGCCTACGAGAGGGTATTTAGTAAGCAGTTGAAAAGACAAGTTGTTATCAACAAAATGCCATAGAACTGCCATGGAAATGCCATGACATTATCCACGCACCTTTGAAGTGCCATGTCTCCTTGGCCAATAATCCCTCGTAACACTGAAGGTGGAAACCCAATGCAAGCAACTAATACGAGTCTCATGAGGAGGGATATAGCCGGAAGCTACCATCGAGGCTTACCGTACTTCTGGCGATAACTAAAAGGCTCTGCCAGCGAGAACTAGCAGAGCCATGGTGAGCCGCATGCGGCGGCTGCTGTGAGTTGCAGCCCGATTATAACTCATTAGCCAACAGCCCAGTAGGTTACCGCTGGCTGTTGCTTTTGGTGGGTATAATCGCCACATGAGGCCATTGCCAGCACCGCAGGTTCCCGGCAAAACTGAGTTTGAAAGGTTTGATAACGCGATGCGACGGGTTCTGAGCGTGTCGAAAGAAGAACTGCTCAAGCGCGAAGCACGAGACAGGAAGTCTTCGCAGCGGAAGAGGCGACCTAAGAAGTAGTTGGCCGCCCGTCCTGTCACGGCAGGACTCCAGCCTAAGGCCGAACGCCTATTTTGCCAAGTATATTATTACCCTTTTTTCTTGATTCCATTGATTACGTTGAGCGCGTTCTCGCCGTAGCGCATCACTACGATTCCGCCCACGGCCTCGCCTTCGCCCTGCCACTCGGCGACGCCTTCGCGGATCTCGGGCCCAAAGGTGACCGTCCCCAAATCACGCAAGAGCACGGGTGTACCGTTCTTGGCCATCACTGGCACGTTTTCCAGATCAGCGAGCGAACGCAGGTATCCAAGGCCGCGAACCATGTAGCGCGCGCCATTCATCTCCAGCACCCGGCCGCCAACTTCGTTGGTGCTGGCGCGCACGCGATCAATCACGGTGGAAAGCGGAATGCCGTAAGCGAGCAGCCGGCTGGGATCTAGTTGCACCTGATACTGCTTGACGAAGCCACCGATGGTCGCTACCTCTGCGACTCCGGGCACGGTCTCAAGCTGATAACGGACGTGCCAGTCCTGCAACGAGCGCAGGTCAGCAAGGCTGTGCTGGTGGGTGCGATCGATGAGGACATATTCGAAGACCCAGCCCACGCCGGTTGCGTCTGGTCCGATCATGGGCGCGGCGCCCGCGGGCAGACGCCCACCGATCTGCTGGAGGTATTCGAGAACGCGGGAGCGGGCCCAGTAGATATCGGCGCCATCCTGAAAGACAACATAAACGTACGAGTCACCGAACATGGTCGTGGCCCGCACCGCCTTTACGCGCGGCGCGGCGAGCAAAGTGGTGACAATGGGATAGGTGACCTGGTCTTCAATGAGGTTTGGAGGCTGGCCTGGCCACGCGGTGTGCACAATAACTTGCACGTCAGAGATGTCGGGGAGGGCATCGAGAGGAACTCTGTGCAAGGACCAGATACCAGCCAGCAGCAGAAAGAGGACACCAATGAAGACCAGGAAGCGGTTTCGGGCGCACCATTCAATGACGCGGGGAATCATGGTTACATACCTCCCGTCGCGGTCAGAGTCATGCGCCTGGTCAAGACGGTTCTTCCGGACTGCTCGGCACTAATGGTGACTTGCCATGCGCCTCCCGAGCCGAGCTCCACTTCCCCGGAATAAATCCCGTTACCCTGACCGGTGAGCTGGGAGGCCGCATTCATCGCTGCCATTCCCATCTCCGGCATGCCGGGCATGAAGAAGCGAACGGTGACTTTCACGCCAGAAAGCTGCTTGCTATCGGCCGCGGTGAGCTTCACCTGCAGGCGGTTCTTGCCCTTGTGTGGAGGCGATGGATCAGTGGTCAGGTCGACGGAAACTTGCGGCTCCGACGCGTTCATCGCTGCTGCCACTCCGGCGCCGGGTGGCGGAGGAGTGTAAGCTCCAGCGGCGGCCTGGAGCTGACTTTCGGAGTCGAGAAGAAAATTAGCCGAGGTCGCGATCGTATCGCCAGCTTGCAATCCTTTGAGTACGACAAAACCTTCTTCGGTGCGCGTCCCGAGCTGTACTTCGCGTGGCTCGAACGCTCCCTGGCGTTGCGACAGGAAGACAACCTGATGGCTCCCAGCCTGTACCACGGCTGAGGCGGGTACGAGCAGTTGGCGCCCAAGGGGGGCACGCAGCCGGACATTCACGAACATGCCGGGCTTCAGTGCAAGGCTGGGGTTCGGCATTGCCAGTCGTACCCTCAGCGTGCGTGTTGCGGGGTCAAGCTGGGGGAGGACTTGTTCAACGCGGGCGTGAAATACACGACCGGGATACGCGTCCACGGTAACGCCGGCGGAATTTCCAGGCTTCAATTTACCCGCATCCTGCTGAAATATTTGCCCGTTTACCCATACGGTGGAGAGGCCGGCGATGGAGTACAGCCGCATTTCGGGCTGGACGTATGCGTTTGCCACCGCCATGCGTTCAACCACGTAGCCTGAAACCGGCGAAGCAAACGTGAACTCTGCCAGCGGCTTTCCGCTGGCTTCTAATTTCGAAATGTCTTTCTCCGACATGTTCCATTGCAGCAGGCGCTCGCGCGACGACCGGAGCAGGGTGTCGGCTCCGGACGAAACCCCTTCAACCGAACTCCGACCGAGGCGTCCGGCATTGGTTTTCGCGAGCAAGTATTCCTGCTGACCCGCGACCAGTTCCGGGCTGTAGATGGTAAAAAGGCGCTCTCCCTTTTTGACGTATTGATAACTGGCGTTCACAAAAACGTCCTTGATCCAGCCTGGATAGCGGGTCTGGACGTATGCCAGGCGCCGCTCATCTATCTCAACTGTGCCGGTGGCGCGGATTTCAGAATCGATCGTCTTGTATACGACGCGCCCGGTGCTCACGCCAATGCTCTGCATGCGCTCCGGTGACAGCTCGATCGGGGCAAGGGTCAATGGGACGCTTTCAGGCGTGGCCGGAGTGAAGCCCTGCATCGGGGGATGCGCCGCCGCAGGGTTTTCGGCTTGCTTCTGGCTTCGCGAAGATCGCCAGAACCAATACGTGGCAATGGCCAGCGCCAGGTTGAGCACAACCGCGAAGATGAAAAATTTGCGATAGTTCATTTCAATTCCTCCCCGATGAGACGCTCGATTTGCGCGACAGCAGCCTCATGGCCGGCCAAGGTGCGTTCCCGGTCCATCGCCAGCCGGAGCGTGTCGTTGTAAGCGCCAAGCACTCCCTGATAGTCCTGTTTTCCGGCGCGATAGCTGGCCAAGCCGGCGTTTAGCGCCGACTGGCTCTGAGGAATCAACCCTTGCTCGTAAATCTTCAGTTGCTGTTCGGAAGTTTGAACAATCGCGATTTGCCCGCCCAGTTCGCCTTCCATTTGCTTCAAGCGAGATTCCTTTTCGTCCTCAGCCTGCGTGAGCCTGGCCCGCGACTCGGCCTCGGCGGCGCGCACCCGGGAACGGTTCGGAAGCTTGACGGAGAAGGTGGCCATGTAATAGTCGCGGAAGTTGCCGGCGGTGTGCTGCCACATGTATTGCAGGCCGAAATCCGGCTTTTGTTCTCGTTGGGCGAGGGCGATGGCGGCCTGCCTTTGCGACACCTGCTCCCCGCTTACCTGCAACTCAGGATTGTTCTGCTGGAGCCTGGCGAAGAGCGCGGCAGTTTCGGGGATGCGGCGGGGGGAAAGCTGTTCGGGAACAATGTCATCTGAATCGCGCGAGCGATCCAGCAGCGCTTTCAAAACCACCTGAGCCTCAGCGCTCTGGCGGCGCTGCATGGAAATCTCGTTCAGCAGCTTGGTGCGCTCCAGTTGCGCCCGCAGCACTTCCTGCTGCATTCCTTGTCCCACGCGATAACGGATTTCGGCGGCCTGTTCAATCTGCTCCGCCAGTTGCCGATTTTGTTCGAGCACCGCCAGCAATTGCTGAGAAGCGGCCAGCTGGAAATAGGCCAGTTTAAGGCGGGTAAGCACGTCCCACGTGACAGCGCCTTTCTCGGCCTGTGAGATTGCGATCTCATGTTGCGCGACATTTGCCCGCAGGGCGCGCTTGCCTGGATAAGGAAGCTCCTGGGAAGCGCTAAAACCGAGGTAGGCAAAATCGCTGTTGCTGTATCCGGCAAAGGGGCGGGCACTGCCCACGGTGAGGCCCTGGACCATCAGCTCGGTATCCGGCAGCGCCGACGCCTGCCGCGGCATGTATTCGGAGCTCCGAATGGCGCGCTCGGCGGCCTTGATTGCGGCATTGTTCTGCCGCGCTTCTTGGATGAGCGACTGCAAGCTTGAAGGGGCGTACTGGCCCAGAGCCGTCGCGGTCCAAAGGGCAAACACACAGATTCTGCTGATCTTCGTCATGTCTCCTCGTCATTTCTCGCGTACAGGTTTGGAGATGAAGCCGTGCGAAGACACAAGTGCGTCCTCGCGCTTCGATGGCGACGATGAGATCAGATTCTAAGAACTTTGATTATTTGCGGGGGACTCTCTGGCGGAGACTCGAACGGAGTAGCGTCGATCGCAATCGTTGGAGTGGCTAAAGGGGAGACAGCTTGGGCAAGCAGGAAAATCGGCGAGCCGAAATCGCTGCTCTGAATTCTCGAAGTTAGAACTGTTTGATGCGAAGATGGATGCTGACAGCACGAGTGCGAACCGGGCTGGCTGAGTTTTCGCAGCTGGCGGCCATCTTCTGGCAGCACTCTCGCTCTTCGGCGGTCATAGTCACAGCGGGCGCCAGACAGGCCAACAGCGGAATTGCCAAGGTGACAACGGCGGTGACTACCGCAACGAATTGTGCCACTCTGCGCACCATGTTTATTCTACTCCGGCACGCAAATTTAATGCGGCCAATTGCCGTTCTCCTGTTCTTCTGGGGCATACGGCTTTGCTCCGACTCATCTTCGTGAAGAGCGGCCATCTTTGGAATGAGTTGAGAGACGGCTGGTACGAGCGGCGCAACCAGAAAATACATAGGTCCTTCGCTGCGCTCAGGATGACAGAGTTAAGTTTTGAAGATAAGGTTGGAGTCGAAACTGTCGGCAAATGCGGACTTAATTTCTCAGTGTCTTGCCGGTTTTCAGGGTGTGCTGAATTCTTTCCTGCGTTTTTTTCTCACCGCAGAGGGACTTGAAGCATTCCCGCTCCAGATCAAGAATGTACTGCTCGCTCAGCGGAGTCCCGGGCGTCACATTGCCGCCGCACAGCACTTCGGCGACTCTGCTCCCGATCTTTACTTCATGATCGCTGATGTACTCTCCCTGCCGCATGAGGTGAATGCCGAGCTTCAGCATGGCTAGAATATTTTCGCCGGGAGCAGGAATGTCCATTCTTGGTTGCGGCGGCTCGTATCCGGCGTGCAGCAGTTCGAGGGCACGAGATTTTGCGTCGGTCAGCACGCGGTCGCGATTCATGGTGATCCGGTCGGAGCTGCTCACGAATCCCAACCCGCGCGCTTCGTGAGCGGAAGTCGAAACTTTGGCCATGGCAATGGTCTCGAACGCCTTCTTCATGGCTTCCATGAGTTCGACGGATTCGCCGCGTCCTCCCGGCCGCACGGCGGCCGCAGTATCGATGGCCCGCAGCAGCATTTCCTTACATCCGCCGCCGCCGGGCAGCAGCCCGACTCCCACTTCGACCAGTCCCATATAAAGCTCGGCGTGCGGCTGGCGCGCCGCGGCGTGAAGCGACAATTCGACGCCTCCGCCCAGGGTCATTCCGAAGGGCGCGACCACCACCGGTTTAGGCGAAAACTTGATTGCCTGGGTCATCCCCTGGAATGCCCGGATCGCCAAGTCGACCTCATCCCACTCCTCTTCCTGGGCCGACATCAGCAGCAGCATCAGGTTCGCGCCCACGGAAAAAGTCGCCGCATCGTTGACGATGACAAATGCATCGAAGTTGTCTCCGGCGCCCCCCGGCTTAAGCGCCTGCGAAATAAACTGGACGATGTCGCTGCCGAGGGTGTTCATCTTGGAATGGAATTCGATACAACCGACGCCATCCCCCACATCCACGAGCGAAGCTCCCGAGTTTTTCTTGACCACCCCATTCGATTTTTTGGCTGCCGCCACCGACCACACCCCGGCGGGAAGCTGCACTGCCTGGTAGCTCGAACTAACCAGATCAAAATAGGCGCGGCCGGAAGGCGATTTGGGATCGTCTTCGTACCAGCCTCGCTTGCCTGCGGCCAGCATCTTCTCGACATTCGCCGCCACGGGACGTCCTTCCTGCTTCATCCGCGCGACCGTCGCCTCCACTCCCGCAGCGTCCCACAACTCAAACGGCCCCAGCTCCCAGTTGAAGCCGAGCCGCATGGCACGATCGATTTCAACGATGCTGCCGGAAATTTCCGGAATCCGGTTCGCGGAGTAAGTCCACAGCTCCGAGAGCGCCGTCCACAGGAACTGGTCCTCTCTCTTCTGGTTCTTTCCGGAAGCGCCGAGCAGAGTCTTCAATCTCGCCGACGTGTCGTCCACATTCCTGGCCATCTCCAGCGATGCGAACTTCGCCTTCTGCCGGGGACGATATTCGAGGGTTTTCCAATCCAGTCCCAGACGCTCGTCCTCTCCGGCGCCCTTGGCTTTTTTGTAGAAGCCGCCGCGGGTTTTGTCTCCCAGCATTTTTCGTTCGAGCATCTGCCGGAAAAAGCCGGGCAGCTTGAGGCCGGCACGTTCGTCGCGCACGTTTTCGGTCATGTTGCGAACTACGTGTCCCAGAATGTCGAGTCCCACCAGGTCGAGCGTGCGAAAGGTCGCGGAGCGCGGCCAACCCACCGCCGGCCCGGTCAGAGCGTCCACTTCTTCGATGGTGAGATCGAGTTCCTGCATGAGCCGGATCACGTTGAGCACGGAAAATGTTCCGATGCGATTGGCGATGAAATTCGGCGTGTCTTTGGCAAACACGACGCCCTTGCCGAGATGAATGCCGGCAAAATCGGCCACGGCGTTCATCAGCGCGGGGTCGGTATCCGGCGTTGGAATAATTTCCAGCAGACGCATGTAGCGGGGAGGATTGAAAAAGTGCGTACCAAACCATGATCGCCGGAAATCCTCGGAGAATCCCTCCGCAATGGTTGCCACCGGCAGCCCACTGGTATTGGTGGTGATGATTGTGCCTGGCCGGTGAATGGCCTCCACTTTCTTGAGCAGGGACCGTTTAATTTCGAGATCTTCCACCACGGCCTCGATGATCCAGTCGGCCTCTGCCACCCGCTTCAGGTCGTCTTCAAAGTTGCCGGCAGTCACCAATGATGCCAGAGAGGCGTCGAAAAATGCGGCAGGTTTGGACTTCCGCGCGGCTTCCAGACCGGCGGCAGCAACCTGGTTGCGGGATGATGAGCCGGCGGCGGGGGGTACAATATCCAGCAGAAAGCTGGGCACGCCGGCATTGGCCAGATGCGCAGCGATGCGCGCGCCCATGGTTCCCGCGCCCAGCACCGCGACTCTATGAATCCGTTTCATCGAAGGAGAGAATACAGGAAATCAGCCAGCCACGAAGCAGACTGGGCCATACGACATCACATTCTTCAATCTCCCGGCAAACTGCTCGCGGAATCTAATGAACATGTAGGGGCAGAGGTTTCCGTCTGCCCACCCCGGAGCAGGGCGTCGGGGGCTTGTGATGACTATTCGTGTCGTGCGGATTACGCGATCAGCTTGGCCAGTAGGAATGCGGCGGCCGCCGCCACGCCACCGATCACCACGGTCTGCACGGCGCTGCGCAGCGCCGGCGCACCTGTAAAACGGCCCTTGATAAATCCAAAGACTCCGAGCGCCGCCATGGTCACCGCGGCAGAGACCACCAAGCCTTTGTAAGCGCTTCCCAGGACCATATAAGGAGAAAGCGGAATAAAGCCGCCGGCGATGTATGCGGCGGCAATGGTACCGGCGCTGGTTACCGCGCGTTTGGGATCGGGCTTCTCCAGCCCAAGTTCGAAGCGCATCATGAAATCCACCCACGCGTCCGGATGATTGCTCAAGGCCTCGGCCACGCGCGTGCTCTCCTGCGCGGGCAGCCCGTATTCTTTAAAGACGCGGCTAACCTCGGCTTTTTCTTCCTCCGGGATCTCTTTGATTTCCCGGTACTCGCGCTCCTTCTCCTGCTCATAATGTTCGGCATCGCCCCGCGCCGCCAAATATCCGCCCAGCCCCATGGCGATTGATCCGGCAGCAATTTCCGCCAGACCGCCAATGACTATGAGACGGGTATTTGCCACCGCGCCTGAGAGGCCGGCAGCCAATGCGAAGGGGACCGTCAGTCCGTCAGACATGCCGATCACGACGTCGCGCACGAAGTTGCCGGAAGTGAAATGCTTTTCAGGATGTATGATGCGCGCCATCACTGCGCCTCCTCTGCGTGGGAATCCAGATATTCGCGCGCCAGGCGGATCACCTCGCGCTCGCCGCGATACGCCAGCTTGCCGCCGGCCGCCTCCAGCGGAATCCAGAGCGCCTGCTTGACTTCGATCCGCATCCCGGGCGTGATTTCGTCGATCCTCCCCGAGCGGTATCCGAGCAGATAAAAGCTGACAATCTTAAAGACGCGCTGGTTGTCGCCCCAGGAGCGAACATATACGTACTTGATATCGGTGAGCTTGGTAAGGATAGCGCCGGCAATTCCAGTTTCTTCCTGCACTTCCCGCAGGGCGGTCTGCTCAGGTTTCTCGCCGGGATCGACCAGGCCCTTGGGCAACGCCAGCACCTGCTTCTGACGTTTTTTGTCACTTTTGGGGAAATTCGAGGACTCCCGGCGTGGCTCTATGACCGCCAGCTCCCAGCCGGATCCGGAGCGGCGCACCACCACCCCTCCGGCGGAGATCTCTCGCGGCATCGCCCTAAATTAACAGGAACAAAGGGCTTCGTCACGTGTTCAATCTATATAGGAATACGGTAACAACCAGCGGTTACTACACGAAACGTACTCAGGACAGAGCGGCATCTAAGTTGCTGGATACGGAGTAGCCGCCGGAGAACCAGCGGTGACGGCCATGAAAGGCTTGAAAAAAATCGTACGGTCGGTGCAGGCCCTAGGGCGTGGCATGGCCGGGGTTTCGATTCCGCCTTCGCCGGTAAAAACAGCCTCTCTGGGGCTGGCGCTGGGCGGAGGTTTCGCCCGCGGCATTGCCCACATTGGCGTGCTCAAGGTCCTCGAAGAAGAAAAAATTCCCATCGCCTGTATTGCCGGGACCAGCGTCGGCGCGCTGATAGGAGCCGCGTACTGCAGCGGGGTTTCACCGGCCGAACTGGAAGAAGTCGCCGCCCGCGTCCGCTTCCGCGATCTTGCCCGCTGGACTCTCTCGCGTTATGGCTTCGCTACCAATCACCGCATGATCGGCTTTTTGAACAAGCTGTTGAAGGTGAAAACTTTTGAGGAGTTGCGCATTCCGCTGGCGGTCACCGCCACTGACTTCAACTCCGGGGAAGGCGCGGTGTTCCGCTCCGGGTTGCTGGTTGATCCTGTTCGCGCCAGCTGTGCTTATCCCGGCGTGTTTCTGCCGGTCATGGTCAACGGGAGGTTGTTGGTGGATGGAATGCTTGCCCACTCGCTGCCGACCAAGCCGGTGCGCGACATGGGCGCCGAGCGGGTGCTGGCCGTCAGCCTGCGAAGTAAATGGTCGGGGGGCGACCGTCCCCGCCACATTTTTGACGTAATCGGGCAGTGCTTCTCCATCGCGCAGGACATGAACTGCACCCAGGCGCGGCAATGTGCCGACCTGGTCATTGAGCCCGACGTCACCGGATACCGCTATGACGACTTCGAGCAAAGCCCCGCGCTCGTCGCCCTGGGCGAAACCACTACCCGCGCCGCCCTCCCGGAAATCCGCAAATGGCTGGAGGCGGCCACCGCGCCCACGCCAGTGCTTGCCATAGCGCCACGAGCGAATCCCGCGCTCAGCCTCTGAAGTGAAATAATCGATCGTCGTTGTGAGCCTTAACGGACGCATGTATTTTGTCCACGCGAAGAGAGACCGGTGTCGTATTCTCTTTTCGTATAGCAGGCGCCGTTGGTAAGCACGCGCACTAAGAGCTTGCTAATCTCCCTACTTGGAATATGGGAGATATCCGCTCTGAAGTAGTCTGAACTTTTGTCAGGAGTTAAGCAGGGACGGCGAAAATGAAAGAAAGGGTTGGGAAATGGTACCGCTGAAAGTCCTCGTCGTAGAAGACGATCCTGCAGGCCTGGAATTAATGAGCGAGGTTTTCTCATCTCTTAAAGCACAGGTATACCCGTTCGGCGACAGCGAGAAAGCGGCGGCCATAATCAACGCGGAAAAGTTTGACGGAATTTTTTTGGATCTGGAGATGCCAAAACTAAATGGTTTCGATCTAGCGCGACGGGTCCGCAGTTCTTCCTGGAACAGATCAACACCAATTATTGTTGTGACTGGGCGCGATGATAGAAAGACTATGCAACAGGCATTTGCCGCCGGAGCGACTTTTTCTCCAGAAACCGGTGGACAGGCAGCGGCTCACGGGCCTTTTCCAAGCAGTACGGGGAGGATTGGTTGAGAGCCGGCGCAGCCACACGCGAGTTCCAATCCAAACACCAGTCACTTGTGACGTGGGTTCCCGGACCGCGCGCGGCATGACGTGGAATCTTAGCCAAGGCGGAATTCAGGTCGAAGCCCCTAACCTACAAGCAGGAGACACGGTGCGGGTATCTTTCCAATTACCAGCTTCAGGGGTCGTCATTGAAGCGGTCGGGCGGGTGGCCTGGGCGGGCCAGAAACGGCAAGGAATCCAATTTACGAATGTCACTCCTAAAAACCAGCAAGCGATTCGGAGATATGTCAGTCAAGTGGAAGAATAGATGTCTCGACCGCCAGCGCGCACCCTTTCTAACTACTTGCGATTTCCCGCCGCTTGCGCCTTGGCGTTCCGGTGTAACCGGGCAAGCTGAACAGCAGGTTCCTCCGCTTCGCAGGATGAACCGCTTCGCGGTCATCCTGCTGCGGTCGGAATGACAAGTATTTTTGAATCGGAATGTCAGTTTTGCCTGGAGCCGGAATCAAAATTTGTTTTTTCGAAGTCGGGATGCCAAGTTTTTTGCCTGCCGTAGGCATGGCAGTTTTTTTGGTCGAACGACAGTTTTTGCCCGGGTTTGCGGTCAGGTACTCACCGATTGCGGCTCGCATCGCGGCATGGATGAGGGTGGCTACCGCGTTCCGCTCCTGACCCGGCGAAGCTGGAGATCTTCTGCCAATTTGTAGGTGAGTTCGGTCTCGGCGGGAATCTCTTTGTTGCGACCCCGATAGACCTGGGCGCCGGCGCCTCCTGCACCTCCGACCAGTGCGCCGATGGCGGCTCCCTTGCCCCCGCCGAGAATACCGCCGAGGATGGCGCCGACGGCTGCGCCTCCACCCACGTATTTGGCCGTACGTTTGTTAGCGCCCAAGCCGCCGGCGGATTTCTTCTCCGCAGGGCTGGTGATCAGGTATCTGGCGCCATTGATAGTCACATAACGCAGGTCGAGCATCGTGTCTTTTCCGTCGTTTACCGTCACCAGGCGCGAGCGGCTTCCGCGCGGAATCAGAATTGTGCCGGCGCTATCGGCCACGTCTTTGCTCACCTTCGCCGTGTAAGCAGCACCGGCCGCGGGTTTTGCCGGAATGGCAACGTCGGTGCGTACTTTGATCTCAGTGTCTTTCGGGAGTACGCGGTTATTTTGGGCAAACAAAGGGACCGCCAGCAGCGCAATGGCGAACAGCGTTTTCATGATGGCTCCCGGAAAGGTGGAGTAAACGTCGCGGGGGAAGATGTAGGTTGGGCGGCTTCGCGTTGCCTGCCCAAAGACAGCCCGGGTGGGACGTCGCGGCCCCGGTTAGTTTGAAATGTTGGGCAGACTGCTCTCCGATTTCAGCTCGCGCGCCAGAATCCGTACCAACATGCCGTCATACCGGACGCCCGCCGATTTTTCCAGTTCGGAGATTGCCTGTTCGCTGCTTTTTCCCGGCGCCAGCGAGCGCTCGCTGGTGAGGTTAGCATAGGCGTCGGCAACGGTAAGAATGCGCGCCCACATCGGAATCTCCTCGCCATGCAATCCCGAGGGATAGCCGCTGCCGTCAAAGTGCTCGTGATGAGACTCGATGGCTTTTTGCGCACGATCGCTCTCTGGAATCGTCATTACGATCTGGGCGCCGAGACGAGCATGGGTTTTCAAGACCTCGAAATCCTTTTCGCTCAGGGAACTCCGCTTGTTCAAAATGAGCTCGGGAACAAACATCTTGCCGACGTCATGCACCCTTCCGGCAAAGGCCAGCTCTTTGATATCTTCCACCGAAAGTCCGAGGGCGCGGGCAATGACTTCGCAGTATTGAGCAATGGCTTCACCGTGGCCGGAGGCGTCCAACTCCCTCGATTCCGCGGCGCGAGCAAGCGCCTCAACGGAATCCCTCAACATGGGAATGCTTCTCTGCTCGTTTCCGGCTGATAGCTTGCGCAGGGTATCGACCAGTTCTCCCAGATCCTCGGGGCCCGTACCCTCGCGCTGCAGAAAGCCTTCGATGTAGGTGGAGACAAGTTGCCGCTGGGAAACCGCGCCGTGTTGCTGGCTGGAGTCTTCGCTGGTGGAGACGCGATCCCCGCCCGCCTTTTTCGAAATGTACATACCGGTATCGGCGACACGAATGATGTCTTCCGCAGAAAACCCATGTATGGGGAAACTGGCAACTCCGAAGCTGCCGGTGATCTGGCGCTCGCTGAGCATGGGATCGGTGGCCAACCACAGGCGCAAACGTTCGGCGAGGATTTGGGCCTGCTCCGCCCCGGTTTCGGGCATAAGGATAATAAATTCGTCTCCGCCATACCGGGCAACCACGTTGGATTGACGGCATTTCTGTTCGAGCAGGCGGCCCACGCGTGCCAGTACCAGATCACCTTCCAAGTGGCCAAAGGAGTCGTTGACTTCCTTGAATTTATCCAAATCGATCAAGACGACCGAGAATGGGCGCCCGGAACGAGAGGCGCGCTTCCACTCGCCAGACAGAGCCTCCCAGAAAAATCGCCGGGTCTTGATGCTGGTGAGACCGTCGGTGATGGACTGCTGCTGCAGTTTCTGGAAGACGAAGGAATTGTGCAGAGCGGTGGCCAGCAGGTCAGCCAGCGTATTCATCACCATCACGTCCTCGGAGGAAATCGCGTGGTCGGCGTGGCTCTCTACGTTCAGGATGCCCAGCAACGTGTCGCCGTAGGTGATCGGGATGCACAGGACGGTGCGCGAATCGGGCATGACGCCGTGAAGAACGACGCCTTCGGCGGCATGGGCCAGCACGCTTTCGCCAGTACGCGCCACCCTTCCCATGATTCCCACGCCCAGGGGTATCTTCCTGCCTTTCTCGTGGGCGGTCGATCCGGCTTCCGCCTTGATCTCAATTTCCTTAGTGGCGTAGTCGAGAATGCCAATACCGATATGGTCGAAGAGGAAATTTTTCTGGATGTTGCTCACGATCTCCGCCATCATCTGCTCGGCATCTTCGCTGGAAATCGCAGTTTTAGAAACGCTGTTCAGGAAGGCGAATTGCCGTGAGCGGCGCTGCTCCTCGGCGAATAAACGGGAATTTTCAATGGCCACCGATACCTGGCCGGCTGCGGTCTTGAGAACGTCCAGATCGCGCGGTTCGAATGCGTACTCCCGGGTGACGCTCAGAGCAGCCAGTACGGCTGCGGGCTTGCCATTCACCAGGATGGGAGCGCCGCAAAACGATTTGACTCGCGGGCGTGGGGCGTAGGTGACTCCCAGGCGTTCCCGCGTCCGCTCAAAGTCAGAGCGTATCAGCAGGGGCTGGCCGGTGCGGAGGATATATTCCGTCAGGCCATTGCCGACTTTTCGTTGGCGCTTGGGCAGGACCTTGCCATTTTCTACCTCCAATTCGAAAACAACCGAATCGGCTTCCTGAAACGCCGCGTAAAAGCTGGAGGTGTCGAAAATCTGGCCAAGCTCTTTTTGCACTGTATATAACACTTCGTCCTGGTTCAGGCGCGAGCTGATCGCCTGTCCAATCTGGGTTAGCAATTGGTATTCTTTGGTGCGCCGCTGCGCATCGTGCATCACGACATAATTTTCCAGGGTCAGACCAATCTGCAATGCCAGGCCAATGAGCAGGCGCAGATTGGAAGCTCCAAAAAGTTGCCGCTCCGCGTGGGGGAAGAGAATGACGCCGAAGTTGTGCTCCCGCGTCTGCAAGCTCACGGCGGTGACGTTGCGGATGTTTTCGGCCGCCAGCCCCGCGCGGAATTGTTCAAAGCGCCCGCCGGGAAAAGCTGGCAGCGGTTCCGCCATATCCGGCACATTGCGGAAGGTGACGAAGCCGCCGCGGCGGTAAGCGAGTTCGCACACATATTCTCCGGCGCCGGTGGCATCCAGGTTGGTCGCGAACTCCGGAGAAAATCCCAATTGGACAGAGGGAAGCACCGCGCGCCAGCGCTCGGAAATGCAGATTACGGCGCGATTGGTCGGCAAAGGAGCCACCAGCCGGTCCAGAATGTTCTGCATACTCGGGACCAGATCGCTGGCGGAGAGCAGGCGCATGGGGTCCACACCCAGAGTCGAGAACGCGAGCGCATTCTCCTGCACCGCGTTGCGCTCGTTCTCAAACAACACCATCACCATCGCGATCCCGAGAAGCATCTGGGGGACAGGGCCAAGCAGGTGGCCGGCCACGCCAAACATCTCGACGAACGGCGTTTTGAATTGTCCGAACAACATCAGCACCGCCCACAGTGCCAGCGAAAACGAGAGCAGCCTGAATGCAAGCGAGCCTCGGCGTTGCGCGGTGACGTAGAAATGAAAGGAGCTGTATCCGAGGATTCCAGCCAGACCGATCTCTAACCGGTTTGCCTGAATTCCGGGCCAGAACAGTCCGGGCGCAAGGGGGTGCCTGAGATTCCAGACCGCGAGGACGACGCCGATTACTCCGGTCGCAATTTCGTACCAGCGCAGCCGGAAGGCCTCGCGCCGCTCAGAGCTGGTAAGGCGGCGAGTGAGGCGGGTTGAAACCAGTATGCACATCGCCATGACGACCAGTAACAGCAACGCCGTAAAGGAAGCCAGAGCGCTGCGCTCCCAGACGTTCAATCCCGCATCGAGGGCGAAATGCACCGTGTAGGCAGCCCAAGCCAGTTGCCACGCGCGGAAATATGGCTGCCGGCTTTGCTCATGAAGATATGTGAACACCAGGAACAGCAGGAGCGCGACGATCCCGGGCAGTACGACGGTGGTGACGACGATGCTGTTCATGCGGTGACGATGGCAGGCCTAAGCCGAACGCTTTCAACAGGAAACACTACACAACCATGTTTTCACAGCTCTCGCTTCAAAACAATAGACTTGTCGCTCTTCGGTAATGTTCCCGCTTCTGTCGCCGCAGCGGGTGTTTGCCGGCCTTGACGGTAGTTTTACCGGGGCCGTAACATCCAGGTTGGTTACTGCCGGTCGCGTGTGTTCGCCTTCCCTGTGGATTTCCCCGACAAGCCGCGTGTCCGGTTCGCCCCCTCTCCTACCGGCTATCTTCACGTAGGCGGAGCGCGGACCGCGCTCTTCAACTGGCTATTTGCCCGACATTACGGCGGAACCCTGGTGCTGAGAATCGAAGATACTGACCTTGAGCGCTCCACTGCGGAGATGGTTGAAGGCATCCTGCAAGGGTTGCGATGGCTGGGAATCGCCTGGGATGAAGGGCCTTATTACCAGACGGAGCGTGTAAATCTGTACCGGGCGGCGGCGGCGCGCCTGATTGACTCAGGCGCAGCCTATTTTTGCTTCTGCAGCAGAGAAGAATTGGACGAGCGGCGGTCAAGAGCAGCCGCAGAAGGCCGGACTCCAAAATATGAAGGAACGTGCCGCAGGCTGGAGGGCACGGAAGCAGCGCGGCGGAGAGCCGCCGGTGAGACGGCCGCGGTCAGGTTTGCCGTTCCCCAAGGCGGCAGCACCTGGTTCGATGACGCGGTTTTCGGCAAGGTTGAGTTTGCCAACAGCGAGCTCGAGGACTTCGTGCTTTTGCGCTCTGATGGAAGCCCGACCTACCATTTGAGCGTCGTAGCCGACGACATAGACCTGCGCATCACCCACGTCATCCGGGGCGCAGATCATATCTCGAACACTCCCAAGCAGGTGCTGCTTTTCGGTGCATTGTGCGCATCCCTGCCCGTGTTTGCGCACGTTCCGCTGATTCTAGGACCGGACAAGACTCGCTTGAGCAAGCGCCACGGCGCAACCAGCGTTATGGCTTACAGCGAGGAGGGCATTGTTCCCGAAGCCTTCCGGAATTTTCTCGCGATGCTCGGCTGGACGCCGCCGGAGGGCACTCCCGAGGTGCGCACCGACCAGGACTTGATCGCAATGTTCGAGTTGGATGGAGTTTCGCGTTCCAACGCTGTTTTCGACCGCGCCAAGCTTGACTGGTTCAACACCGAGTACATTCGCGCCTATCCGCCGGAAAAGCTGCTGCCGCTGGTAGAAGACGAGTTCAAGAGAGCTGGCGTGGATGTGAGCTCGAAAGACCGGCAGTCGCTGCTTTCCACAATTGAACTCCTCAAGCCGCGGGCGCGTAGTCTGAAAGACTTTGCCGGATCATTCC
Organism: Terriglobales bacterium; assembly: GCA_038254805.1. GTDB lineage: Bacteria > Acidobacteriota > Terriglobia > Terriglobales > Acidobacteriaceae > Gp1-AA145. The sequence continues at coordinate 973 of JBBSFW010000047.1, read as the reverse complement.
GCGCATTTTTCACGGATGAGTTCGAACCCGATGGGGCGGCGGTGGCGAAATTCCTGAAAGAGGAGGCCGTACGGAAGCTGCTGGTTGAGCTGGGAGACCGCTATGCCGGGATGCAGGACTTCAGCCAACCAGAGACGGAGCGAGTTCTCCGCGACTTCGCCGCCGAAAAGAATGTGAAAGCGGGTGCGCTGATCAATGGAGCGCGCGTGGCGCTGACTGGACAGGGAGTTGCGCCGAGTCTGTTTGCGGTGATGGCGGCTTTGGGAAAAGACAGAACTGTAAACAGATTGAAAGCAGTGGAGCAGTTCGTCCACCGCGGTGCGGTGACGAAACCCAACTAGCCGCGAATGTGCGGACTTTGGGGCGGGATCCTTCTCTTCTTTTCGCCCGTGCCCTTGATCACTTTCACTTCGAAGCTTACCGGCAGCTGCTTGGGGGGATAGCAGACGGCATTATCGCAGGCCTGGTAACTGAGCCGGCCGTGCACCGCGTATTTCGTGGGCAGGACGGTGTGCAGAGGCCGCACCGTGACTTGGAGGGAGAAATCGCCGCTGTACACATTCAGCTTCTCGTCGGGTGCGAATGGGAAGCTGGTGTCTTCGCCAACTGGGTAGCTCACTCTCTCAATGGCAATATCGGTGGGCGCATCCAGCTTCAGCTCGGTTTTTTTCAAATATTCCTGGGTGGGCCGGTGGGAATTGATGTGGAACCCTGGCGCGATACGAAATTGCAGTTGCACTACGCCTGAGTGCCCGCGCATGACCGACAGCAGTTCCGGCGGTTGCATGGAGACCGACGGCTTGCGGCTGGGGAACTCCTGGGCCGCGGCGAGGGCGCCGAGCAGGGCCGCGCAAACCAAAAATCGGGGAAAGCTCACTTCTGGGCTACCTGTCCCGGTTGTGCCAGCGCCTTCTGAATATTGCTTTCGATCGCCGAGCGACTGACCAGTCCGAATACCCGGTCCACAATTTTG
>JBBSFW010000046.1:0-29164 GCA_038254805.1 Terriglobales bacterium | reverse complement strand
CGCGCTTTGACATCTTCGACATCGCAATGGTCAATGCGGTTGCCCCCAGTGCTTTTATCAAAGTGGGATGTTGTGCATAAAAGCCGCTGATCGAGTCAACAATCGATGGGTCCTGCTTATGGGTTTCGGTGGCAATGGCCTGTACCTGCTCGGGCGTGATCTGATTAGCCACCTCAGGGGTGACCTGTGTGGATCCGCCGGTCAGAGCGCCGGGCGCATTTCCAGGAAGCACCTTTGCCAGGATTCCCGGCCCGGCAGCGGCCAGCAATTGGCTTAACATGCCGTTCTTCTGTTCCGGGCTGGACTGCCGGAACAGGTTAGACACCATTTGTCCGAAGGCTGGCGTCTGGTCCGAATTGAAAGCGGCCGACAGGCCTTTAGCCAGCACATCCTGCGGTACGGCTTGTGCCACAGTGTCATAGTGCTCGTTCACGTCAGCGGCAGTCGTCGAGGGGTTCGTGCCGGTGTACTGCTGAAAAATTTCTGTTACCTTGTTCATCCAATTCATAAGTTTCTCCTTTGCAATGGTGAAAAAAGGGCACCAGCTCGATTGGCCAAGTGCCCTTCCGAATGGTTCCAAGTTATGCGGCTGGGATGATGAGTTGTTGACCGGCTTTGATCTTGTCCGGGTCGGCCAACTTGTTGGCACTCGCGATCTTCATGTATTTGTTGGCGTCGCCGTAAAACTGTTTGCTGATCTTCGAGAGGTTGTCGCCAGGCTGCACGGTATAGGTCTGGTCGGTTTGACGGAATTCGATATCGTGCTTGAGATCGGCAAAGTTGGGATCGACTTTTCTGATGGCGTCCCAAATTCGATTCTTGCTGGCTTCTGAGGTTGCGGTAGCCTTGACAAATAACTGGTTCCCGTCAAGATTCACATTCTGCAACTGGGCGCCCTCTTTTTGAATCGTGTCCAGAACAGGTTGATACTTCTGTTTCAATTGTTCAAATAAATCAGGCATGGAAACTCCTTTCGGTGTGACAAAATTTCAGCTCTAGTGCTGAGACAAACTGGCGCAAACATTCTCCAAAGTCTCCGGCAAATCAAACAGCTTAATCGCCGACTTCAAAAGTGATCTTGGCGTTAATGCGGTACTGCAGAATTTTGTTGTCTTTCACGTCGGCCTGAAAATGCCGGACATAAATTGACCTGATGCCTTTTACGGACTTCGCCGCATCTTGCACCGCGCGGTTAGCAGCGTCTTCCCAGCTCTTGTCAGATTGAGACAACACTTCTATGACTTTGTGGATTGCCATAGATGCCCTCCTTATCTGCGCTGCCCCTCCGAGAATGCATCCCCATAGGTGCGGGGTCGGATCCCTGGCGCTAGTGCTCGTAGAATACCTCTTCGTAAGACGGCGGGACTGTTCAAGAGTGCTCACTTTTCGCAATTTCCACGGGCCGACAAAAGGGCACTGCAGACGTGAATCAATAAATTGACCCAATGAGCGTGATGGCGGTATATCGCACATCCCTTTTCGCCTAAATGGTGGCACCATTGTTGAATACGCTGTGCCTACGGCTGCTGCTCAACCGGATAAGATTCGACTTGGTTCTGATAACGCTTTATGGTTTGCGGAACATCAAGCGAGTAAGATTGGAAGGTTAGGCTAAAATGGCGGTTGGCTCGGATGTTCTGCTGCGGGACCTGGGTTACGTCCTTGAAACGGGTCTATGCTCGAAGCCATTGTCAGAAGCCAAGAAATCTTGATTTCGTAATCCATTTTGAAGGGTGCCATCCAAAGCAGAACCACTCCGTCTATGGGAAGCCTAAAAAATAAAAAATTCGTTTTGGCCCGGGAACGATCTTTCCCAAATTTGAGTCGAGATCTAGACTTCCGTAGGGCGAAATAAAAAATAAGGCTCTAAACCATTGAGATAGCCGCTGGACTGCTTCGTTTTTTGCTCTCTGGAGCGGCTGAATCAGATTTAGGCCAACGACAGCGAGCCTCACTCGGCCGGCTTCGGCACGATCTAAGGGAGAAACCGCAAGTTCGAAGTCGGGATAAGTTCTGCATGAAGGCTCCTGGAGCATTGTTGCGATTTGGATGCTCAAAGTATGGAATCAGATCAGGATCGTTTGTTCCGCTTAGTCGGACCGGACCGTAAGAGTTAAGCGAAGAAAGCTGATGCCAGTGCCTAGCTATATCGAGGAATTGCGAGACATAATCCGTAAGCTGCACGGTGGCGAGGCTACACACGTGGAAAGCGTACCAGTCCAAGAAAGCTACCACGGTAAAACGATATGGGATGGACTTGTCGAAGTCTTTGATCTAGTCGGCCATCCTACCGCTAGCAGAGTCTATGCGTGGGCACATGAGACAGATGACCCAGAACGTCCGAAACGCCATGTTGCGGTTCTGCATCTGGGGCCTGTGACTTCGCCAAAAACCGCAGTACGTGCAGCCATCATTCAGGAGTTTAGAAATGCTGATGCAGCGGAAGAAATCTAGAAAAGTCGGTAGACCAAAACTGCCCAAAGGCGCGGCGAAAGGCCGCATCGTTCCTGTGCGCTTTATTTCGGATGGAAGAACCTACGATGAAATACCGAAACGAGAACCCAGTCCGTCGCCGGGCCTCTTCGTTTCCGCTGACGACACGCACCACTGCACGTAGTCGCGTCGGCAGTGATTGACGAAGACACACTCTATCCCTACCACAAGCAGCTGACCTCGCTGAAATCGAATTACGAGAAGTGGTATGAGAAGAACAAGCAAAAGCTTTCTGAAAAGCGCAAGAAGCTATACGCTGAGAATCCCGAATACCGCGAACAGCGGTTAGAGGCCAGCAGACGATATAGAAGTTGCGAGTGAACTCCACCTATGCCGCCGGATGCCCCGATTTCTTTTTGCGGAAGCTGCGAAGCGCGTAGGTACAGGACTCTCAACGCTAGGCGAGTGGCGTCATAACGAATTGTTCCCCGAACCAAAACGTCACAATGGCCGACTCTGATTCACCGAAGAACAAGTGGCCTTGCTTGAAAAGCTTAAGAAATGTCTAGACGTATATGGAAAGCGTCGCGGACCAATAAAGCTTGCTCGATTGAAAGAAGTGCGGGCATTTATTTCTGTCCAATTGGATTAAGCCGTCATGCCAATCTAAATAATCAAGAGCAGCTTGTGCAATCGGCTGCCAGCGTCAACAAACTCGCTGGGTCTCAGAGAATCGTCTCTTAAATGCCTACCTCCATGCATTAAAAGGCTTATAAGCTGTTTCTAGAGCCACAATGAAGCTTTTAAACCCCAATAAGAACTGCGCATCAACGGGTCGGCATATCTGCACCAGCAATCGTCGTTGCAATCAAAATTGCAATTTGCTTCTGCGAACGCGGAGTGTAGAACGGTATAGAAGTATCAAAGCTTCTAGAAATCTTTGAATAAAGGGCTTGGCGAGAGCAGCCGTACACCAGGTGGCAATGCCCGCGCGGATACGTTCAGAAGAGGGATTTTGAGTGTAATTGATTTATCAATACGCGGAACACGCGGCTGCTTATCCGAAAGCTGCGGCAACTTCAAACTGGCGGAATTAGCACTCTGGCAATCATTGCACCTTCAACCCTCGTCCTACTCTTCCAGGGAATCAGCAACGTTGTGACGGGATAATCTGTCCTGAATACAACCCCGTAAACGCATAGAACTTCTTATTACACAAGCGCTTACATAGATTCCCCAACCACAATGCCGATGACCCAGACTCAAGAATTGCTTCATTACCCTTCCAGTCATTGGGGTTTTGATTCGCCCGATAGGTGGACAGTATTGTGTGCTGGGCTTGGAGACTACGTGGCACCCCCTCGGGAATTCGCACTTCGCAAGGAACGTAAATGGGAATTGGTTTCAGCGTTTCAGAAATCAATCCGTCGCGGCGATAAGGTTATGGCTCTGCGCTTAGCCTCAGCGATGGACAGCGTGCCGGAAGAGTATGCCTATTTCTGGCGGCGTCTCTGCGTAATTGCCTGCGAAGATGTGGGGCCAGCCGACGATGTTCTTGCCTCCTTCGTTGTCGCTTGCGCAACTGTGTTTCCTCCGAAGAAAACGGGAAGCGAGAACTACAAAGTCTTTTGTTTTCTGGCGGAGCAGATGTGTGACCTCGTTAATCGGAGCCGGATCTACTGTAGCTACGGAATCATTGAACCGGCGATCACAAGCTGTCAGCTGCCCGAGCTTACTCCTGATGACAAGCCGATCCTCGAGGCCATCGCCCAACGAAAAGCGATGGTCCAAGGAGCTGAAACATCCTTGCGAGCGTGGCAAAGTAAGAATGACTGGCGAGCAGAGGGATTATTAAGATTTCTCGATCTTACGATTCCGTTTCAGATACTCCAAGTCAACACACAGATGCCACTACACAAAATGCTCTTCGATCTCCCAAGCTACTGCTATGACATGCATACCCGAGTAGGCCTCGAAATGCTTAGGCGGCTGGTGCGAGGAGTGGTCGGAGCGGAGTGCATCAAGGAATTCTTTCGGCACAACAAAGTCGAGGGTGCTCACAGGGCGCTGGGTGAGGCCCTGTTTTTCGTCGAGGGAGGACGAATTCGGGGCGAACTGATCTACGAACCGCTGTGCAGCCTAGAGCAACGACTTTTCGCCTATCAACACGGGCTACCCATGGATAAATGGCTGCACCTGCGCGATTTGGCCGAGAAGGCCTTGCGGGAGGGGATAATCGACCAGGTTAGGGATGAAGTGTTGCAGCGGTACTACGGCCAGGGAATTTTGCAATTTGATTGCCAAAGAGGGTGCGTGATGGGTAACGCATCAAACTAACCATTCTGTTGCATTATGTGGAATCTCTACAAATCAAATAAACAACTTAACCGAAATACCAGGACTCGTTTTTTTAACATACTGTTGCATTTTCGAGGTGCCCTATGGCCACAGAAGCGATAATTTGCAGGCAGTCCGCGAATTCAATGATTCACCTCGAACCCCATGAGCTGCTGTCGCTGCTCAGGTCGGCAAAAGCTAAGGGCGCGAGGGAATGGGCAATCGTGGTTCTCGCGTACAAGCACGGGCTACGAGCGTCTGAGATTTGCAACCTGCGACTTGGCGACATCGACATGAAAAACGGAGGTATTGTTATCGAACGATTGAAAGGCTCGCTGCGCACTGTCCAGGCCCTCACCGAGCATCGTGGGGAACCGCTGCTGAACGAACTGAAGGCCCTTCGTGAATGGCTCCGAGAACGTCGGGATGACGGTTCAGATTTCCTATTCACTTCTCAGAAGGGTGGCAGACTGGATCGCACCCAAGTCTTTCGCCTGTTCCGCTCGATTGCTGCGGAGTCTGGATTGCCGCCTGAAAAGCGACATCCCCACACGTTGAAACACTCCCTTGCTAGCATCTGGTGCGGGGAAACATGAATCTGGCACTTGTGAAACAGCAGCTGGGACACAAGAGCATCAACAGCACTATGCGCTACATCAGCACAACGGATCAGCAAGCATCGAAGGCGACGGCTGCAGCCCTAATGAACATCTATTAAGTACACAAGCAGGAATTGGGGCGTCATGCCCTGCCGTCAGCCAGTAACGCCAATTTTGCGTGGGTGCACCTCTCACCCATAGTGCAGAAACAGGAAGCCTCGCCAAAGTCGCAGACCTCGCCACTGCAATGTGGAGGACGTTTGTTGGAAAAATTCACCAGCTATTCCGCTCGCATCTCATCCGGGAATTCCTGACCATCGTCATCCGAACAGTTCTTCGAATAACCGTGCATTGTGATGCTTTAGGCGTTCAGCAAATTCGTTCACGTAAAACATATCAGGCGAGAAAGCGTTGAGCACGCACACGAATTGAGAAATTCGGATTCTCTTTGTTAAGATCGAACAATACAAGTCCGACGCCGAACAGCATACAGAGAGATTCCAATCGACTTTGATCCTCCTCAGTTAAGGTTGTTGGCATCGCAATATAGCTTTTGGTCGAAAACAGCCTGTAGGCCACCGCTTGTCCGAATGCCACTGTGGGAGCCAGCGGATCAATTTTGATCTCCGCCGAAATAATTTCCAAAGGAAACTTGATCAGGTTGCTCGCAAGCGGCTTGTATATTCCGACCACATCAGGCGTTCCCCATTTCGACTTTAGCCCCGCACCACCAAGCGAGACAGCTTTGGTGGCCTCATCGAGGTCATTCTTCAACCATTCAGCAAATGGTTCATAGAACTCCGATTCCTTGAACTTGACGCCTGCCGCAATCTGTTCCGTGCTTTCGACGACGGCAGGCTCGTTCTCGGCCTTCGCGAGAAGAGTGAAAAGACCACGGCTTGGCTTAGTGATCTCGTTCGGGAATACTGCGTCGAGATTCCACACCGCGCCATGTATTGTGTTCTTGGGTGTCTCCGGATGTTGCTGGCTGATTTTATCTACGAGCACGCTGTAGCGAATGCCCCCGGTATTCTCGGCGACGATGGATTTAGCGAGCTTCTGTATCTCTTTGCCTGAGAGTTTTGCCAAATCAGAAACCCTCCATCCGAAATACTTTGACTTTCGCGGTCACAATGGCAAGGCCCTTGTGTGATCGTTCCGGCCACCCTGTAAGGCGGCATTCCATTACACAGCTAAAGAGTTGCGAACAATTTGCATTGCATCCGCACGGGATTTCACAATCCCTTCAAGAGTTGCGAATAGTCGTGCCAACGGCTTGAGCTAGAATTTCCAAAGTGGGTAGGCAGACATTCTTCTTCCCACGTTCCATGTCCGAGATGTAGCTGCGGTCAATGCCTACCTTTTCTGCCATCACCACCTGAGTCCATCCTTGCTTCTCACGAAGATGTCGCTCGATCACTTCTGCAATTTTGATTCGCGGATCGGTTGTCCGCCTACCAATTGTCGTTCGTTGCAATCTTCCGTGACTGAGCCAAGCCCGAACGGACCCTATGCAGCCTCATGGAATGTACAGGTCTTTTTCCAGGCACGATGCGCTTCTGTATATCGCAATGCAATTTTTCCCTGCTTTTTTTGCAAACGCCTTAGCCCTGTTCGCCCGGTCTTGTACTTCGATGTCGGTCAAGATCGAATCTGCCGCCAGAGTACACACTCCAATCGACACAGTGACAGAGTCATCAATTCCACGCACGCTTAGAGACTGCAGCTTTTCTTGCAGCTCACGGAGAGATTGCAGAGCCGAGTCTGAAGGCATATTGGGGAGGAGAAGGACATATTCATCGCCGCCAAAACGGTACGCAAAACCATGCGCGTATACGTGCGACTCTAGCGTCTGCATCAGGTGGGGAAGCAAGTCCCGATCAACCGTTGTTTCGGTGTATTTGGTGTTGAATTTCTTGAAATCATCAATATCGATGAATGCGACACTAATAGGAGTGCCTCGCAGCCAACTTTCGGTTCTACAATTACGAAGGCCAGCAAGAAACCCGCCGGGGGACTGGAGAATCCCGAATTTTTCGTCGTACCGCGACTCACCCGACGCGATTGGCATCGGGAGAACCTGATACGCGGCTTGAAGAATCAAGAACTCCGTCAGCCTCGGCATCGTTAGTTCGTTAACGTTCATAAACCAGTCTTGCGACATCAAACGGGTTACCGCGTCGCTAAGAGAGTCAATCTTCTTCATGATGTCTTGATCGGCAGATTTGTGCCGAAGTTCCTCTTGCTTATGGGCGACCTTTTGTTTTTGGAAAAGAAGCACACGCTTAAGCAACGGCAAATCCTGTTGTTCTATTGTGATCGGGATACCTAGGTTTTCTCCGAGTCGAGCCTCAAACCGATTCATTTCAGCGTATAGATCAGTCAAGCGGGAAGGTTCGACAGTGCCACTCAGAGCTTTGTGAACCGGCTCTAGCAGCCAGGCTTGAAACCACATACGCAGGTCCGAGGCATATTGGAGCAGACGATAACGATCAGCGGAATCAAAATCGGGCATCCCCACACTCCTGTCGAGATAAACTGCCGCATGGCCGCCACCGAGAATGTTAGAATAAGTAGCCCTTCAGCCGCTGCAATCAATTGCCAAAGTGCTCTTGATAAATTTCGCCCTTGCGCGATGAATGCGGACACGGCGCGGACACGGCCGAGATGGTCTTACTAATAATCCCTGTAAGCTGTTGAAAAGATGGTGAGCGCGGTAGGAATCGAACCTACAACCTACTGATTAAGAGTCAGTTGCTCTGCCAATTGAGCTACGCGCCCGGAGCGGGACTGCTACAGGAAGGACGACGGTCGATTATAGCATCGGGAAAAAATCAGTCATGCGCCCCGCCCCGCTCGGCGCGCCACTCACGCGGATATTGAACGTAGGAGGAATTCAGTTCCGCCACGCTGCGGCAGCCGAGCAGTCTCAGCGTGCGCTCCACGTCTTCTCGCAGAATCTCGATTGCGCGGGTTGCGCCTGCCTCTCCCGCTGCCGCGAGCCCATAGGCGTAGGCACGGCCAATCAGCACCGCTCGCGCGCCCAGGCAGAGGGCCTTCACAATGTCGCTGCCGCGGCGGATGCCGCCGTCCATCAATATCTCGGTTTGACCTTTGACGGCGGCAACAATTTCCGGCAGCGCCCTGATTGTCGGCAATACGCAATCAAGCTGGCGTCCGCCGTGGTTCGACACCACAATGGCCGCGGCGCCCTCGTCCACTGCGCGCCGAGCGTCGTCTGCGCCAAGAATGCCCTTGATCACGATTGGACCGGCCCAGCTCTGGCGGATCCAGCCGATATCCTCCCATGTCACGACCGAGCGCGCCAGGGCAGCGGTCACATCGAGAAGGGGCATTGGGCCCTGACCCGGCACAACGATGTTTTCGAGATCTGGAACCGCCCCGTCGAGCAGGAATGAAAGCAGCCAGCTCGGACGCGCCAATATTTGCGGGACGAATGGGATTTTTTCGAAGATGCTGCCGGCCAAAAGCTGCTTCATCCCATTGCGCGGATCGCGCTCGCGCATGCCGGAAGCAGAAGTATCGACCGTAATTACCAGTGCCGCAAAGCCTGCCTTACGTGCGCGCGCGATTGCCCCTTCGGCCGCTTCCCTTCCACCGACCAGATAGAGTTGGTACCAGACCGGCCCTAGCGACCCGGCCTTCACGTCTTCCAATTTGTGGCCGGAGATGGTTGAGAGAATATACCCGGTTCCGGCTTGGCCGGCGGCGCGAGCGGCAGCGACCTCTCCGCCGGGATGCATCAGCCGGCTGTAACCGACGGGAGCGAACATCAGAGGAAGGGAGATTTCGCTTCCCAAGACTTGCGTGCGCATGTCAACTTCGCCCACGGCGACAGCCTGGCGCGGCTGAAACATCACGTCTTGAAAAGCGCGGCAATTCTCCCTGAGAGTTACTTCGCCATCGGCGCCGCCGTCCAGGTAGCCGAAAACGACTTTGGGAAGACGCCGTTCCGCTAGACGCCTAAGATCGGCGACGTTCACTACCCGGGGGGAGGCCACTTTGCGTTGCGCTGAGCTCATATTGCTAAAATGGTTGCCCGAGGATTTTGTAAGGGAATGGGAAAGAAAGCAATACTTTAATATGCTCTTGCGCCAGACCTTAATCCAGGGAGTGGGGCACACTATCAGACTCAACGATAAATCAGGGCACCAGCCAGCGCTGATCCGGCAATGAGCACCGGCTCGGGAATCTTCCAGCGCAGCACGATGAGCAGAGTAATCATGCCGATCAGCGCTGTCGGCAAATCATGGATTGCGCGGTGCCCGAGAACATAAACTGCGCCCGCAATTGCTCCAGTTGCAGCGGCCGCGACGCCTTCGAGAGCGGCCCGCGCCCGCGGATTTTTTGCGATGCGGCTGAAGAATGGGCTCACGAAGAGGACAACGAGGTACACGGGTACGAATACCCCGGCCGCAGCGGCCAGCGCTCCCCAAGGGCCGGCGACAAGATATCCAATAAAACCCGATGTGATAACGATGGGCCCCGGAGTGATCATGGCTACCGCCACCGCGTCAAGAAACTGGCGATCCGTAAGCCAGTGATGTTGCTCGACTACACCTCCATAGAGAAAAGGAACAATCGCCAAGCCGCTGCCGAATACGAATGCGCCAGCTTTCATGAAGAACAGCAGCAGTTCCAGCACCCGGCCGCGAACCGCGACGCTCGTGAGAAGAAGAGGAACGATGACTCCCGCCTGCAGGTGGGCCAATCGAGGCACGGCTTTCGCGAGGTAGGAAACTACGCCGCCGAGCAGAACCAGCCAGATGAGTTCCCGCCCGGTGATTGCCGTTGAAGCTGCGAGAACAATGAAAACGGCCCATCGCAGGCCGCCTTTTCGCAAGACCATGCGCGCCAGCTTCCAGGCTGAACGAGCAATGATCGCAACAACTGCGGCGCCGATTCCGTAAAACGCCGGTTGCACCCACGGCAGACCTCCGTAACGGACGTATGCAGCCGCGATGGCGAGCACCATCAGAAAAGATGGACCAATGAATGCAAGTCCAACCAGTGAGGCGCCGAGAATCCCCGATTGCAGATAGCCGAGGTAAATTGCCAGTTGCGCGGCCAGCGGCCCAGGAGCAAGTTGCGCTAAAGCCAAACCTTCAAGGTAGTCTTCGCGGCGAACCCACCGGCGGCGTTCCACCAGGTCACGCTGCATATATCCCGCCAGCGCGATCGGACCGCCGAATCCCGTGGCGCCGAGCCAGAGGAAGTAGCCGCAGAACTTCGGCAGTGATACGTGCGTGGGTTCGTCAGGAAGAGCGTCGGCCGGCGTATTCTCTGCGCCCAATTGCATTAATGAGGGCAGACAAAATGCCCTCTCACAACTCTATTTTTTCGAGTTGGTCTTGTCGAGGGCTTCGTGCAATCCTCGGGCCAGTTTTACGGCGTCGTCATTGGCCCAGAAATGCATAAAGAACAGGCGCGGCTCCTCCGTCAGCATGTGACTGTGCACGGCGGTAACCTGTATCCCGTTATCACGCAGTGTTTGGATCACAGGATTCACTTCCGTTCCAAGCAGCACGAAGTCGCCGGTTATTGCGGCGTGGCCATCGCCAGTCGGTTGAAAGTTAATTGCGGTTGACACGCCCATCGACGCGGGTAATTCCATCCCCGTGATCGCGGACGATTTCGGCGCGCGGCGCGCTAAATTGATAGATCCCGCCATTGTCTTTGCCCCTCCGGCCAAGCGCCTGGTCAATTTTCTCGGTATCGAGGTCCAGTTTCTGCGCGGCTGTCGCTGGAGTCTCGGCCGGTGTTCCAGTGGCGGCGAGAGCGTCATGGATTGCCTGCGCAAGTTTCACCGCATTTCCATTCCGGCGATATGCACGTACATCACGCGTGGCGATTCATGCAGTATGTGATTGTGCAGCGCCGTGATTACAATTCCTTCCATCTCCAATTTGGACAGTACGGGCGCCACCTCGTCTTCCGTCAATACCAGGTCGCCCATGACGATTGCAGGATCCCCGCTTGCTGAAAATGCCGCCCACGATCCCAGCGCCAGCCCAGGCTTGATCGGCGTACCTGCGACCATAACCTTAAGGTCTTTGCGGGGCATGACGCCAGGACAAAGTTGTGAGAAGAAAAAGGAATATGGAAATAGCACGCCGGGTAAGCACCGCAGTCGCTCCTCTGCGCCAGACATAAATTGTAACCCTCGGCATTACGAGAGTGGACAGACTTTGGCGCACGTCTTACACCACAATGCTATAACCATTTTGCCTTTCGATTCAGATTGCATTTATTAGGAGCCAATATCCTTATTGCGAAAATAAGAAAGCGCGGACGAATAGCCCGCGCTCCCGTGCAAGGTCGCCTCCAGAACTACTCTTTTTCTTTTTTCCCTTCTTTCGGCTCTTCCTCCGCTGCAGCTTCTCCGCGCTGCGCGGCCTCGGCCTCTTCCATGGCCTTCTTGGTATCCTCGGCCTTTTTGGCGCGGGCGTCGGCGCGCTTCTGGCGCTTTTCATCCAGCACCTTCTCGCTGCCCAGCAATTCGATGAATGCCTTGTCGGCGCCATCGCCCTTCTGCCATCCGGAACGGACGATGCGCGTGTAGCCGCCGTTGCGGTCGCCAAAACGTGGGCCGACGGTATCGAACAGCTTGCGGACGGCTTCGTCGGTCATCAGGTACGAGGTGGCCTGACGGCGGGCGGCGAGGTCTCCGCGTTTGCCGAGGGTGATCATCTTCTCGACAATCGGCTTCAGAGCCTTGGCTTTGGGAATCGTGGTTTCAATTCGCTCTTCGATGATGAGCGAAGTCGCCATGTTCCGCAGCAGTGAGCGCCGGTGCGATGTGGTACGTCCGAGTTTGTATCCCGCTACTTTGTGACGCATAAAAAAACCTCAGTTAATTTCCATTCGAGTCAGGTTCGAGCCGTTCCTGTATTCTCAAAACTGAATCCCGCAGCTGGAAACTAGTAGTCGTCCGGTCCGTAAGCCGAAGCCGGCAGCACCTGGTTTGAAGTCGGGCCCGGAACCGCGTTCCCGTGCTCATCAATCTTCATCCCCAGACTGAGGCCCATCGTGGACAGGATCTCCTTGATTTCGTTCAACGACTTGCGGCCGAAATTTTTGGTCTTCAGCATTTCGGCTTCAGTCTTCTGTACCAGTTCGCCGATCGACTGAATGTTCGCGTTCTTGAGGCAATTGTAGCTGCGGACAGAGAGCTCGAGTTCCTCGACGGAGCGATTCAGGTTCTCATTCTTGATTTCGGGCTTGCGCTCTTCGGAGGAGCCGCCGGTCTCGATATCCTCTTCAAAGTTGATGAAGATATTCATGTGGTCCTTCAGCAGCTTTGCCGCCAGGCCAATGGAATCCGCCGGGGTAATGGAGCCGTTGGTCCAGACTTCGAGTGTCAGCTTGTCATAGTCAGTGATCTGACCCAGACGCGCGGCTTCAACCGTGTAATTGCACTTGCGCACGGGCGAATGAACAGAGTCAATCGGAATAAACCCAATACCCAGATCTTCGTCGAAGTTCTTGTCGGCGGAGACGTAGCCGCGTCCGCGCTTCAGACGCATCTCCATGTCGAGCTTGCCGCCCTCGCTCACGGTCGCAATGTAAACGTCTTTGTCGAGCACCTCAACGTCCCCGTCCGCCTCGATCATGCCGGAGGTGACGACTCCGGTCTGGTCCGAGCGCAAATAAATGGCTTTCGGCGCATCGCCGCTCAGCTTGAATGGCACCTGCTTAAGGTTCAGGATGATGTCCGTGGCATCTTCCACCACACCGGGGATCGACTGGAACTCGTGCAGCACGCCATCAATTTTGACGGCTGTCACAGCCGCGCCTTCGATGGAGCTGAGCAGCACGCGACGTAGCGCGTTGCCTACGGTCGTGCCAAATCCGCGCTCGAACGGCTGTGCCCAGAAGATTCCGTACTTGTCGGTTAGGGTTGAGGTGTCAACCGCGAGACGTTTCGGTTTCTGAAAACCCTTCCAAAGCATTTGTTTCTCCTCCGGCCATATGGCTCAATCCTGGCTCCCTGAAGCGGTCCGGGCCTCAGGTCAATCGCCAGGAAAGGCTGATCTGGCACGAAATGTGGACCAAACCGTCGTCGGTTGTTGATCGCCGATCTTTGCAACGGCGAACGCGACCAACGACGAATGACTACTTGCTGTATAACTCCACAATCAACTGCTCATTCACGGGCAACTGGATGTCCTCACGCTTCGGCAGTGACAAAACTCGGCCCGTGAAGTTGTCGCGATCAATCTCCAGCCAGGTGGGCGCATTCTGGTGCGCGGAAAACTCCTTAGCCTGCTCTAGAATCGGAAGCTTGCGGCTGTTCTCGCGAATTGCGACCTCTTCCCCGACGCTGACTTGATAAGAAGGGATGTTGACCTTTCGTCCATTCACGGCGACATGACCGTGGCGAACCAACTGCCTCGCCTGGCGGCGCGAGATTCCAAAGCCGATCCGGTAGATCACACTGTCCAACCGGCGTTCCAGCTGCTGCAGCAGCAACTCGCCGGTCACCCCTTTCGTGCGCGCCGCCTTCTCGAAGTAATTGCGGAATTGGCCTTCTTGCGTGAAGTAAATGCGCTTGGCCTTCTGCTTCTCGCGCAATTGCAGGCCGTAACCGACGATCTTGGCCTTGCGGTCCTTGCCGTGCTGGCCAGGGGCAAAGTTGCGCTTCTCGATGGCACACTTATCAGTGAAGCACTTCGGGCCTTTGAGGAACAGCTTCATTCCCTCGCGGCGGCATAGACGACATACGGGAGCGGTATAACGTGCCAAATTGTTTTCTCCTTCTGGAACCGGTTTACAGGATTGGCTTCCCTTCTTCCCGGTTAAAATTCACTTTCGAGTGTTTCGAAATATAAACGCGAAAACTATACCCTTCTCCGCTTCGGCGGACGGCAACCGTTATGCGGAATTGGGGTGACGTCTCTTATGTTTCGGACTTCAATGCCTGCGGCCGCGAGAGCACGGATGGCCGATTCGCGTCCCGAACCGGGGCCACTCACTCGCACTTCCACGGTGCGAACGCCATGATCGCGCGCCATGTTGGCGGCGTTCATCGCTGCCTGCTGGGCGGCAAATGGCGTTCCTTTGCGCGACCCGCGGAAGCCGAGCGACCCTGAACTTTTCCAGGAAAGCACATTGCCCGCCTGGTCAGCGATGGTCACAATCGTATTGTTGAATGAGGCCTGGATGTGAACGATACCGAAGGAGACGTGTTTTCGCTCCTTCTTCTTGAAGGTTTTCTTCTTGCCCTTTTTCTCCGGCGCCGCTGCGCCGCCCGCTGCTGCTGCTTTCGCCATGAATAGCCTCTAGCTCTTAGTCTTTAGCCATTAGCTCAAAGCCCGCCCGCCGTGACAAAGCCAACGGCTAAGAGCTAAGAACTAAGGATTTACGTTTTCGACGCCGTTTTCTTCTTCTGCGCGATTGTTCCCTTACGCGGCCCCTTACGGGTACGGGCATTGGTGTGGGTTCGCTGTCCCCGGACCGGCAGGTTCCGGCGATGACGGTATCCGCGATAGGAACCGATCTCGATGAGCCGCTTGATGCTCATCTGGCTTTCCTTGCGCAGATCGCCCTCCACCAGTCCTTCGGCTTCAATGACCTGGCGGATACGGTTCACCTCATCTTCTCCGAGGTCCTGAACCTTCTTCATGGGATCTACATTAGCCTGATCCAGAATACGGGTGGCCCGCGACTGTCCTATTCCGTAGATATAAGTCAGCGCGATAAACGACCGCTTGTTGCGCGGAAGATCGACGCCTGCAATTCGTGCCATTCGTTTCTACCTCGTCATCCTTGTCGCTGTTTGTGCTTGGAATTCTCGCAGATCACCCGCACCACTCCCTTGCGGTGAATGACCTTGCACTTGTCACAAATCTTCTTAACGGATGCGCGTACTTTCATAAACTTCCAACCTTCAGCCATTAGCCGTCCAGGAAAAACCGGGCGCTGAGCGGCCTATTTATAGCGATACACAATTCGACCGCGATTCAGATCATAGGGCGAGAGCTCAACCGCGACTTTGTCGCCAGGCAGAATACGAATAAAATTTTTTCGCATTTTTCCGGAAACGTGCGCCAGCACCTGGTGCTTATTTTCCAGTTCCACCTTGAACATGGCGTTGGGCAGCGGTTCCACTACCGTCGCCATGACTTCAATCGCGTCTTCTTTGCTCATCGACTCCTTGCATCAGCTCTTACTGCGTCAAAATGAGAGGACCGTTTCTGGTTATCGCCACACAATGCTCAAAATGAGCGCTGGAACTACCGTCTGCAGTGACCGCCGTCCACTTGTCGTCCAGAACTTTGGCCTCGGGCCGGCCGGAATTGACCATCGGCTCAATCGCCAGCACCATGCCTTCGCGAAGCCGGGTATCCGCGCCCCGCGAGCGAAAATTCGGCACCTGCGGCTCCTCGTGCAATTGGGTCCCGATTCCGTGCCCTACGAACTCGCGGACCACGCTGAAGCCATGGGCTTCCACATACGCTTGCACCGCCTCGCCAATGTCGCCCACCGTATTTCCCACGCAAGCTTTCTCAATCGCCTTGTAGAGCGATTCTTCCGTCACTTTCAACAGCTTCTGCCGCTCGGGAGAAACCAAGTCGCCCACCGCCACCGTGATCGCAGCATCTCCGTAATAACCATCCAACACCACTCCGCAGTCGATCGAAACGATGTCGCCAGCCTTCAAGACCCGCTTAGCAGACGGGATCCCATGCACGATCTCCTCGTTTACCGACGTGCACAGCACGCAAGGATAGTCGTAATACCCTTTGAATGCCGGCTTTGCGCCACATTCCTTAATCTTCCGCTCAGCAGCCGTCTCTAGGTCCATGGTCGTGACTCCGGCGGCTACCATAGTGCGCAGCTCATCCAGAATCTGCCGGACGATATGGCCACTGCGCCGCATCTTGTCAATTTCCGACTGCGACTTGCAGACTATGGCCATGCTCTACTCAGCCTCCGAGGCACTCGCGGCCGCGTTGCCGTCAATCTCTTTCAGAATACGCGAAGTGACCTCGTCCACCGGCCGGTCGCCATCAATCGAGACCAGACGGCCCAGCCGCTCATAATATTCCGCAACCGGCTTAGTCTGACGCTCGTAGGCATCCAGACGCTCGCGTATCACTTCCTCGCGGTCATCCTCGCGCATGACCAGCTTGGAGCCATCCACATCGCAGATTTCATCAACCAGCGGCGGCCGGGAAAGGACGTTATAGATCCGCCCACAGGTGGGACAAGTCCGTCGTCCAGTGATTCGGAGCAACAACTTATTATAATCCACCTGAATACGGACCACAATTGGCAGCCATCCCCGCCACTTTCCGCTTTCAAAGAACTCGTACTTCAAAAACGCGTCCAGCCAGGCAGCCTGTCGCTGAGTACGCGGAAAGCCATCCAGGATGAAGCCGCGCTGCGAATCCGGTTCGCGCAAACGCCACGCGACAATATCGCAAACCAGGTTATCGGGAACCAGTCCCCCGCGCGCCATTATGGTGCCAGCTTCGATCCCCAGCGGCGTTGCCTGCTTCGCATGCTCTCGCAGCAGATCCCCAGTTGAAATCTGAGGGATCCGGTAGTGCCCGGAAATCCTCATGGACTGGGTGCCCTTCCCTGCTCCCGGGGGGCCGAGCAGCACAATCGGTCCGATGTTTCGCAAAGCCTGCTCCGCCATCCAACTGGGCCCAAGCCGCTCCTGATCCAGAGTCACTGCCAAGCAAAACCATCCACCTTCTGCCTACCGCCTCATCCCCAGTTGCGGCGGCCGCGAATCCGTCCGCTGCGGGGCGTGAACCCGTCATAGTGCCGCATGATGAGCTGCGATTCAACCTGGTTGACAGTATCCATGGCCACGCCCACGACAATCAGCAGCGACGTGCCGCCAAAATAGAAATTTACACCCAAACCGCTCAGCATCCAGTTGGGCAGGCGCTCGAAGAATGGCCCCAGGGGGTAGAACAAATGATTGAGATGAATGCCGGTAAGCATCCACTCAGGAATGATGGAGATGATGATTAAGTACATCGCGCCCACCAGCGTCAGGTGGGTCAGGATGTCATTGATGTGGTCTGCCGTCCGCTTTCCGGGCCGGATGCCGGGAATGAACCCGCCGTACTTCCGCATGTTGTCGGCGACTTCATTGGGATTGAACACAATCGAAATATAAAAGTAGGCAAAAAAGATAATCCCCAGTGCATAGATCAGTGTGTATAGCGGTTCGCCCCAGGCAAGCGCTCGCAGGGTGGCGCCGAAGCCACGAGAGTCTCGCAAGCCATACAGCAGCGTCTGCGGAATGGTCACGATGGAGGAGGCAAAGATGACCGGCATGACGCCGCCGGCATTCACCTTCAACGGCAAATGGGTGGACTGGCCGCCCATCATCTTGCGCCCAATAATGCGCTTGGCGTATTGCACGGAAATCCGGCGTTCACTGCGCTCGACATAAACGATGAAAGCCACCACCGCCACCATGAGCGCGACCAGCAAGACCATGGCAATGGGCGTAAGCGGTCCCCAGGCATTGTTCCTGGCTTTATCCCAAAGATCGAGGACCCCGCGCGGCAGGCCGACCACAATGCCGGTGAAGATCAGTAGCGACATGCCGTTGCCAATGCCCCGCTCGGTGATCTGTTCTCCCAGCCACATGATGAACACGCTGCCCGTGGTGAGAGTGATCATAGTCATTAGGATGAATCCGTAACCCGGATTCAACACAAAGCCCCCGGCCCGCTGCAGTCCGAGCGCGATAAACAACGACTGGACGGTGCTAAGCAGCAAGGTCAAGTAGCGGGTGTAGGTGGTGATTTTCTTGCGCCCGAGTTCGCCCTCTTTCTGCAATTTCGCCAAAGGCTCATAAACCACCGTCAGCAATTGCAGAATGATCGATGAGGTAATGTACGGCATGATGCCGAGAGCAAAAATGGTCATGCGGCGGATATTGCCGCCGGAAAATATGTCCACGAATCCCAGCAGCGTGCCGCGGTTCTGTTCAATAAACTGCTGGAACAGCGCGGAATTGATTCCGGGTATGGGAATGTGACCGCCGACCCGATATACGGCCAGCAATCCCAAGGTGAACAGAATACGCTTGCGCAGATCGGGAATGCGGAAGATATTGGCGAACTTCTCGAACATTACTGCAACACCTCACACTTGCCGCCGGCCCTGGTAATTTTTTCCTGCGCGGATTTCGAAAACTTGTGCGCGTGGACGGTGATTGCGGACGTGAGCTCACCGTCGCCCAGGATTTTCACCGGCCGCTTAGTGCTGATGACTCCTGCCTTGCGCAGCACGCCGGGATTGATCGTGCTCTCGCCCAAGGCCGCCAGTTTCTCCAGGTTGACGATGTTGTACTCCTGCCGGAAGATGTTGGTGAAGCCGCGCTTTGGCAGGCGGCGATGCAGCGGCATCTGCCCGCCTTCAAAGCCACGCATCATGCGCGAACCACTGCGCGAACGCTGGCCTTTGTGCCCGCGAGTCGAGGTCTTGCCCATGCCCGATCCCATGCCGCGTCCCACGCGCTTCTTATTTTCCGACGCTTTTTTCGGCGCTCGAATTGTCGATAGATTCATAATTAAGCTCTCAGCATGTCAGGCTCCGCTCTCAGCCAGCTCAGATTTTCTGAAAGCCGGCCGCTGATGCTGCACCTACTGAAGGATCTCCACCAAATGCGGCACCTTAGCCACCATCCCTCGGATCGCAGCCGTATCCGGCCGTTCGATGACCTGGTACAGGCGAGTGAAGCCCAGTCCACGAACCACTTTCTTGTGCTTGACCGGCGTGCAAATGACCGAGCGCACGTACTTCAGCCGGAGTTTGCCGCTGCTCTCGTTGGTTTTCTTGGCGGCCATCACAACTCCTCTGCGGTTTTGCCGCGCATGGTGGCTACGGCTTCGCGGCTCTTGAGTTTCTTCAGAGCATCAAAAGTGGCTTTGATTACGTTGTGAGGGTTGGTGGTGCCGATGGATTTGGTCAGCACGTTCTGCACCCCAGCCGAGGTCATGACAGCGCGCACCGCGCCTCCGGCAATCACTCCTGTGCCCTCTGGCGCCGGCTTCAGCAACACCATGCCTGAACCGAAACGCCCGAGAACGGTATGAGGAATGCTGGTCTGCGTCAGATGGACCCGCACCAAGTTTTTCTTCGCCGATTCAATTCCCTTGCGGATGGCCTGCGGCACTTCCTTGGCCTTGCCGGATCCATAGCCGACGACCGCGGCCGAAGGATCTCCGACCACGACGAGCGCGGCAAACGACAGATTTTTGCCGCCCTTAACCACTTTAGTGACGCGATTGATGGCCACCACCTGGTCTTTCAACTGGTAAGTGCCGGCATCGAGTTTCTTAATTACAGTTGGCATTCTTGAACTCTCGTCTCATTCTTAAAACTGAAGTCCCGCTTCCCGCGCGGCATCCGCCAGTGCTTTGATCCGGCCATGATAGATATATCCGCCACGGTCAAAAACAACCTTGCTGATACCCTTGGCCTTGGCGCGCTCAGCCACGGCCTTGCCGACAGTCTTTGCCGAAGCGAGATTTCCCCCTCTGGACCGCGATTCCTTCTTGCCTTCACCGCTGCTGGCAGAAACCAGGGTCACGCCTTGAAGATCGTCTATCACCTGCACGTAAATGTGGTTCAACGAACGGTACACATTAAGGCGCGGCCGCTCGGATGTGCCCAATACCTTTTTGCGAATCCGGTCATGCACGCGCCGCCGGTTTTGGTTCTTGGATAATTGTGTCAGCATGATGAACTCATTCTGTAATTGAGAAATTTTGAAATTTGGTAATTTAAAAAGCTGCCTTAAGCTTTTTTTCAATTACTCCATTACTCAATTGCCCAATACCCACTTCCTATTTCGCCCCTGTCTTCCCAACCTTCTTCTTCAGGCGCTCCCCGGCGTAGCGGACGCCCTTATTCTTGTAAGGATCAGGTGGACGCAGCGACCGCATTTCAGCCGCTACTTGTCCGACCTTTTGGCGATCGATGCCCGTGACCGTAAGCTTGGTCTGCTTGGGATCGACTGCAGCTTCGATTCCCACGGGCAGCGGATACTCAATGGGATGTGAATACCCCAGGGTGAAAACTACCATCGCCTTGCCCTTCATCTCAGCGCGATACCCGATGCCAACAATTTCCAATTCCCGGGTCCAGCCCCTGGTTACGCCCTCTACAGCATTATTGACCAGGGCACGGGTCAGCCCATGCAGGGCGGCCTGGGAATCATTCTCGCGCACAGCGACGAGGTGGCCGTCCTGCTGTTCGACCCTGATCCCCGCTGGCAAACGCGTCTCCAGTTTGCCCTTTGGCCCTTGCACCGCGACCGTGTCGCCTTCAATCTTGATCGTCACTCCCTGCGGAAGCGCGATCGGTTTTTTCCCGATTCGTGACATAAATTCAGCTCTTAGCTGCTAGCCACCAGCCTAGCTCAAGCGTTTTCCGGTCCCAGTCGGTAGCGGCTGGAAGGTCATTACCAAATTTCACAGAGGACTTCGCCTCCCAAACCCTGCTTGCGCGCCTGCCGCCCGGTCATTACCCCACGTGGCGTGGTCATAATATTGATGCCCAAGCCCCCCAACACGCGCGGGATCTCGGTGCGGCGGACGTAAACCCGGCACCCGGGACGCGAAATGCGCGCCAGATTGGAAATGGCCGCCTCGCTGTTGTTGTCATATTTTAGGTAAATGCGGATGACCTTGTGGCCCTCTTCTTCCGTGGCCTTGAAATTGGAGACGTAGCCTTCATCCTTGAGAATGCGGGCAATCTCCAGCTTCAGCTTTGAAGCCGGTACATCCACCTTCTGGTGCCGCGCGCGGATCGCGTTGCGAATTCGCGCCAGCATATCTGCGACCGGATCGGTCAACTTCATTGTTTTGCTTCTCCTCAGCTACCCGTTCTCTCCGTTTCCACGGAGAACCTGCAGTAGCGTCTTTGGCGCGGGCATTCTCGCCCGCGGTGTTGCCTTACCAGGACGACTTCGCGACTCCAGGAATTTCTCCCCGCAAGGCCAGCCCCCGGAAACACAGGCGGCAAAGGCCAAACTTGCGCAGATATCCGCGCGGGCGCCCGCATATTTTGCAGCGATTGTGCCGGCGGCTGGAAAACTTCAGTTTCTGCCCTTTGCCCCGGGCCTGCTCAAACGCCTTCTGAATTTTTGCGTCCTTGACTCGCTTTGCTGTCGTTGCCACTCAATCAGCTCCTAGCTTTCTCGCTTTTAGCTTTTTTCCTGCTGCACTCCAATGATTTAATTCGCTCGAAATGGCATGCCCAGATGCTTCAACAGCGCTCGAGCCTGATTGTCATCTCCGGCCGTGGTCACAATCGTCACGTTCATCCCTTTCAGCTTGTCCACACGGGCATAGTCAATTTCCGGAAAGATCAGCTGATCGTGCAAGCCGATGGTGTAATTGCCGCGGCCGTCGAACGACTTTGTCGAAACTCCACGGAAATCACGCACGCGCGGCAGAACGACATTCACCAGGCGATCGAAAAATTCGTACATCCGGTCGCCGCGCAGCGTGACCATGGCACCAATTGGCATGCCCTCGCGTACTTTGAAGGCCGCAATGGACTTCTTGGCACGAGTGACAACCGGCTTCTGTCCAGTAATTTGCCCGAGTTCGTTCACCGCCGGGTCAAGGACCTTGGCATTTTGCGTGGCTTCCCCCACGCCCATGTTCACCACGATCTTGTGAAGATGAGGCACTGCCATGGGATTATTAAACTCGAATTCCTTCATCAGCACCGGTGCCACTTCCTTGCGGAAACGCTCTTTCAGACGCGGCGTCTCTTTGGCGCTGTGGCGGGCTGGGCCTGGCGCGCGCTGCTCTTCCTGCGCCGCGCCTTTCTTTTCTTTTTTTTCTTTTGCCATAAATTAAGCCTTTAGCTTCAGCTCTCCGGAATCCTGGCTAGCAGCCAAGGGCAAAAATCTGCAGCTACTTGTCGAGAATCGTGCCGCACTTCCGGCAAACTCTGACTCGTTTGTCGCCGTTCAATTTGTGGCCAACCCGCACCGGGCCGCAGCTGGAGCACACCAGTTGCACCTTCGAGATGGAAACCGAGCTCTCCTGCTCGGCGATGCCGCCCTTCGATTTCTGGCTGGGGCGCATGTGCTTCTTCACCATCATGACGTGCTCGACCAGAACTTTGCCCTTGTCGGGGAATACTCGCAGGACACGGCCTTCCTTGCCCTTGTCGCGTCCGCTCAACACCTTCACCGTGTCGTTGCGGCGAATGTCTACTCTTTTGTGTACGGTTGTTGTTGCTGCCATAATCTATTTTTACCTTGTCGTTCAAGCTCCATCGTGCTTGGGTGGCAGAGCCGGACCTGGTTTCAGAGAACTTCCGGCGCCAAAGATACAATCTTCAAGAATTTTTTTTCACGCAACTCCCTGGCCACCGGCCCGAAAACGCGGGTCCCCACCGGCTCTCCAGTCTCGTTGATCAGCACCGCCGCGTTCTGGTCGAAGCGGATATAGGTGCCATCACGGCGGCCATATTCCTTGCGGGTACGCACGATCACCGCCTTGACAACCGTCCCCTTCTTTACCTGCCCATCCGGCGAAGCCTCTTTCACGCTGGCAGTGATCACATCACCCAGCCCGGCATGCAATCCGGTTGACCCGCCCAGCGGCATAATCATCTGCAGCTTGCGCGCGCCACTGTTGTCGGCGACTTCGAGCATGGACCTCATCATCAAACTCATAACGTTCCCTCTTGCCGGGTATTTGGCGGTTGCCGCTCAAGTCCCCAACCATCCCCATTGCTCGACCCCGATTGCCGCGCCTTACTCCTGCTCCCCTGCCGCGACCGCTTCGGCAACCAGCGCGCTCTTGCGAACCACTTCTTTCAGGCGCCAGCGCTTCAGCTTGGACAAAGGGCGCGTCTCTTCCAGCCGTACCACGTCCCCCACATGCGCCTGGTTTTTTTCGTCATGGGCGTAAAACTTCTTTGCCTTTGAGACCACGCGCAGGTACAAAGGATGCGATTTGCGGCGAATGACCTGGACGACGATGGTCTTCTGCATGCGGTTCGCGACCACCTCGCCCACGACTTCCTTCCGCCTTCCGGCAGCTTGCGTGTCCGGCATTATTTTTTCTCCCCTGCGGCAGCGCGCTCGCGCGCGATGGTCTTCACCCGGGCAATGTCCTTGCGCAGCCCGCGCATCTTCTTCAGACTCTCGGTCTGCCCCATGTTGAGCTGGAACTTCAGCTTGAAGAGCTGGTCGCTCATG
Organism: Terriglobales bacterium; assembly: GCA_038254805.1. Lineage (GTDB taxonomy): Bacteria > Acidobacteriota > Terriglobia > Terriglobales > Acidobacteriaceae > Gp1-AA145. Next base: position 5,569 of record JBBSFW010000046.1, on the reverse strand, counting down.
TCGTGTTCCTGGTGCCGCAACTCTTCGTCGGTCAGGTTCCTGATTTTTTCTGCGTTCATAAAAGTTCTCTTCTTCTAGTGCGCGGTGTGGCGTTGCACGAACGAGGTGCGCAAGGGCAATTTGTGGGACGCCAGACGCATCGCCTCCGTCGCATCCTGCACGCTCACGCCTTCCATTTCAAACAAAATTTTGCCCGGCTTCACCACCGCGACCCAATGGTCCGGCGCTCCCTTGCCTTTGCCCATACGGGTTTCGGCTGGCTTCTTAGTAACTGGCTTGTCTGGAAACAGCCGAATCCAGATTTTCCCGCCGCGCTTGATGAAGCGAGTCATAGCCACACGGCTAGCCTCGATCTGGCGGTCGGTGATCCATCCCGGCTCGAGTACTTTCAAGCCAAAATCTCCGAACGACAGGGTACTGCCGCGCCAGGCTTTCCCGGTCATGCGCCCGCGCTGCTGCTTGCGGTACTTAACTTTTTTCGGCATCAACATAAAATCAGCTCTTAGCTTCTAGCTCTTAGCTCAAATCGGTTCTCGTAACAACTGCAAACTCAAGTTCTTGAATCTTCGCGCGATGACTGGCCCCCCCCGATCAAAACGCTCCTACCGCCTGCGTTTCGCGCTTCTTTGCGGGCAGGATTTCTCCGCGGTAAATCCAGCACTTTACGCCGATCACGCCATAAGTGGTGCGCGCTTCGGTGAAACCGTAGTCGATGTCAGCCCGCAAGGTGTGCAGGGGCAAACGCCCCTGCAAATACCACTCTGACCGGGCAATCTCATTTCCGTTCAGGCGGCCGCTTACGCGAACCTTGATTCCCTTGCAACCGAAGCGCAACGCTGAATCTACAGCTTTACGCATCGCCCGGCGGAAGCCGACCCGCTTTTCCAGTTGCAGCGCAATCGATTCAGAAACCAGCTGCGCGTCCAGCTCCGGCTTGTGCACTTCCTGAATGTCGATGTACACCTCGCGGTTAGTGCGCTTCTGTACTTCTTGCTTGAGCTTGTCGATCTCAGCGCCCTTACGGCCGATGATGATTCCCGGGCGAGCGGTCTTGATAATGACGCGCAGCTTGTTGCCAGGGCGCTCGATCTCAATGCTGCTGACGCCTGCCGACTTCAGCTTGTCTTTGAGCTCGTCCTTGAGCTTCACGTCTTCGAGCAGCAGTTTGTCGTAATCGCGCTCCACAAACCAGCGCGACTTCCATGGCTTGGTGTAACCCAACCGGAATCCGTAAGGATGTACCTTCTGTCCCATAATGCTCCTGAAAACCAAGCTGCCACCGGCCAGTGGTCAGCTCATGCTCATCTCTTGCCTGCGGTCTTCTTGCCAGCAAACTTCTTTGCCACTGTGGACTTCTTTGCGACGGTGCGTTTTTTGGCCTTGGGCGCGGTCTTCGCTGACCGCTCCTCGCCGGCCACTGTGGCCAACTGTGCCCCGCTCTTTCCCCGCTCCGCCAGAGCAATCTCGATATGCGCAATGCGCCGCACATAACGGAAGGCGCGGCCCATCGGCGCCGGACGGATCCGCTTCATGCGCGGTCCATCATTGGCTACCGCATACTTGACGTACAAATTGTCGAGATCGACGTCGATATCTTTTTCCGTGCTCAGATAATTAGCGTTCTGAACAGCAGAGCGCAGTAATTTTTCGACCTTCGCGGCAATGCGCTTCTTGGTGAAGGCCAGGGTATTGAGCGCGTCTTCCACGCGCCGGCCCCGGATCAGGTCCAGCACCAGCCGCGCCTTCTGCGGCGAGACGCGCACGAAACGGGTTTGAGCTCGATATTCCATGTTGTATTTCGCCTACGCCTTGGGTGCCGGGGCCGCTGCACCGCCGCCTGAAGAAATCGCTCCCGGCCCGCCAGGAACCCCCGCCGGACGGGCGGAGGTTTCGGTGGCCGCCTTCATCGAGTGCCCCTTGAACTGGCGGGTAAAACTGAACTCCCCCAGCTTGTGGCCCACCATGTTTTCCGTGACGTACACGGGAATAAATTTCTTCCCATTGTGCACGGCGATGGTATGGCCAACCATCTCGGGGATGACGGTGGAACGCCGCGACCAGGTGCGCAACACTTTCTTCTCGTTGCGAGAATTCATCCCCTCGATACGCGAAGCCAGGTAAGCGTCTATGTAAGGACCTTTTTTAGTTGAACGTGCCATAAAATCAGCTCTCAGCCTTCAGCTCTCAGCTAACGGCTCTGCCCTTCGGCAGTTTCTCAAAACCTAAAAACAAATCTTTGTCATTCCGACCCAACAACCAACGACCAACAGCCAACGACTACTTGCTTCTCCTGCTCACGATGAACTTATCGGTACGCTTGTTGTTGCGCGTTTTGTATCCCCGGGTTGGCTGTCCCCATGGGGTGACGGGATGCCGTCCCCCCGAAGTCTTGCCTTCCCCGCCGCCATGCGGATGGTCCACCGGGTTCATGGAAACGCCGCGATTGTGTGGCCGCTTTCCCAGCCACCGGCTGCGGCCGGCTTTGCCGATGGTAACGTTCTCGTGATCGATATTTCCCACCTGCCCGATGGTCGCCATGCAATCATGCGAAACTTTTCGTGTCTCTCCCGAGGGCAACTTCACCAGTGCATAGTCGCCTTCTTTCGCGACCAATTGCGCCGCCCCGCCCGCGGAGCGCACCATCTGCGCGCCTTTGCCGGGACGCAGCTCCAGATTGTGGATGGTGGTGCCCGGTGGAATATTCTTCAGCGGCAACGCATTCCCCACCAGGATATCCGCATCCGGCCCGCTCACGATCTTCTGCCCAAGCTTTAAACCCTCCGGCTGCAGAATGTAACGCTTCTCGCCATCGGCATACGCCAGCAATGCAATACGCGCCGACCGGTTGGGATCGTACTCGATGGATGCGACGGTCGCCGGGATTCCAGCCTTGTCGCGCTTGAAATCAATGATGCGCAGTTTGCGTTTGTGCCCACCGCCCCGAAACCGCATGGTGGTATCGCCCGAGTTACGGCGCCCGCCCTGGCGCTGCTTCGGCTCGGTCAGCGGCTTGTGCGGCCGGTCGGTCGTCAGATCCGCGCTCGAAAGCGTAGTCCGGTAGCGCAAAGTCTGGGTTGTCGGTCGGTAGGTCTTGATTGCCATAAATCAGCTCTTAGCTCTACTTTTTATAGCTTCCCTTGCCGCTGCACTCGTCGCTAGGCCAACCACCGACGGCGAACGACCAACGACTGCCTTACAAATTCTGCGCATATTCCGGCATCTTTTCGCCGGACTTCAATCTCACGTACGCCTTCTTCCAATCCGGACGATAGCCGGCAAACTTTCCTCGGCGGCGTTCTTTGCCCGGATAATTTGCGGTGCGCACGGAATTTACTTTCACCTTGAAAATCGACTGCACCGCCTCTTTGATCTCGGTCTTGGTCGCCTTCGGCGCGACCTGGAAGACCAGCGTGTTCTGGTTTTCCTTGATGCCGAGACCCTTCTCGGTAATCACCGGCCGGCGAATGATCTGATATGCCGATTTCATTACGCCACCTCCGCCGCTTTCTTGTTACGAGTCCGCGGAGCGCGCGTAGCTTTTTTCCGGGTCTTGCTCTCGCCCTCACCGTCGGTCGCGTGCAGATGACGCTTTGACAATGCGCTCGTCAGCGAAAGCTGCAGCTTCTCGATCGCCGGTTGCGAAAAAATCGTGCACTCATAGCGCAGCAGATGGTACGGATGCACTTCGTTGCTGGCAAGCAGTTCCACTCCATCGAGGTTCCGCGAGCTTAATTCCAGGTTGCGATTCCCGTGCTTGGGGACTTCCACCAGAAGCGCCCCCTTGTCCACTTTCAGCGAATCGAGCGCCGCGCGAAACACCTGGGTCTTCGCTTCTTTGATGTCGAATGCGTTGACCACGATCAGCTTGCCATCCGCCAGCTTGGCCGCCAGCGCCGAGCGTAATGCGCCCAGCAGCTTCTTGCGCGGGAAGCGGTAATCATAAGAGCGCGGCTGTGGCCCGTGCACAGTTCCGCCATGCCGCCATAGAGGAGAACGAATCGAGCCGACGCGGGCGCGCCCGGTGCCTTTTTGCTTCCAAAGTTTCTTGCCCGATCCCGAAACCAGCTTGCGGTTCTTGGTGGCATGGGTCCCCGCGCGTTGCGAAGCGCGGTAGTGCGTCACCGCCTCCCAGAGCAAGTCTTCATTGACTGCGCCAAAAACCTCGTCGGCGAGCTCCAAGGTTCCGACTTTCTTGCCGCTCAAATCGTGAATGTCGATGGTTGCCATATCCTCCGGTGTGCGGCGGGCGAGCTCGGCCGCGACCCCGCTATCCCTTCTTCGATGCCCTCTTTGCCGCCTTCAACGGATCAACCGTCGCCGCGCCGGCAAATCCGCGGCGCTCTCTTGGCGGCTTCTTCGATTTGGTAATGACCAGGTATCCGCCATTCGGCCCTGGTACGCTGCCCTCGACGACCAGCAAGTTGTCGTCTTTCTCCAGGCCCAATACCCGCAGATTCCGCACCGTGACGCGAGCATTGCCCATGTGACCCGACATCCTCATGCCCTTGAACACGCGCGAAGGAAACGCCGAGGATCCAATGGAGCCTGTGATCTGAAACATCGAGCCGTGCGATTTTGGGCCGCCGCCAAAATGGTGCCGTTTGACCACCCCTTGAAAACCTTTTCCCTTGCTGATGCCAACGACGTCCACAAATTTCTCGCCTTCAAACATTTCGATCAGGATGCGATCTCCAGCCTTCACTGCGGCATCGCCGTCAGCCTCGATGGGTACCTCGCGCATGAATTTAACCGGGGGCACGTTATTTTTGCCCAAGTGCCCGCGTATTGGCTTGGTCAGGCGCGACTCTTTAACGAACTCAACCAGGCCGATCTGCGCCATGTCATATCCGTCTTTGATCTGCGACTTATGCTGCGTGACCACACACGGCCCAGCCTGCAGCACCGTCGCCGGATGCACGTCGCCCCGGGAATCGAACAGCTGCGTCATCCCGACTTTCTTTCCTAAGATTCCCGCGACCTTTGCCATTTCCTTCTCCATCCCAGCGTAGCTTGCGCTATTAGCTGGTGAGCTTCGGGTTGCACCGTCGCTCGTTTGTGTCGTCCCTGCGGGACTCGATCTCTGTCTTTCTCTTACCCCGGCACTGCCGCCGGGCTTTCACATGCCGGCCCTTCGGGGCTGGTTCCTGCCTAATGCCAGCCGCCCGGTTTCCCTGATGGCTGACGGCTGACGGCTTACTTATGTTCTTTCCCGAATGCCTTGATCTCTACGTCCACTCCCGCAGGAAGATCGAGCTTCATCAGCGCGTCCACCGTTTGAGGGGTCGGGTCGAGAATGTCCAGCAAACGCTTGTGCGTGCGAATCTCGAACTGCTCACGAGACTTCTTATCCACGTGCGGAGAACGCAGCACCGTGTATTTGTTCTTCATCGTGGGCAGCGGAATCGGACCGGCGATCTGCGCGCCCGTACGTTTCGCGGTGGCCACGATTTCTGTCGTCGACTGGTCGAGCACGCGGTAGTCGTATGCCTTCAGCCGAATTCGAATTTTCTCGTTTGCAATCACTCTCTTTTTTCCTGACCCCTGCCGGCTGCCCGGAAGGAAAGAACTG
>JBBSFW010000045.1:0-31629 GCA_038254805.1 Terriglobales bacterium | reverse complement strand
GGATCGCCCCTGTGGTCCTCGGCATACATCAGAATTTGCGCGAGATTGAAAAAGGCGTGGTGCGGGTTGAGCTGCGCGCCAAAAGGACCGCCATTATCGCTGAACATCTCATATTCAATATGCGCCCCATTTTGTGCTCCGCTGATTCGCCAGCGGCTTTTGTTTAAGTGAGTAATGGTCAATGCACGCCCTGTCGCATCGACTGCGCGCATCCGGTTCAAATATTGAGAGAAATCGCGCACCTGATACAGCGCATTCCACACCGGCAGCTGCAATTCATGCGCGTCCGATCCGCCCGCAATCTCCATCGTCACCTCTACCAGATGCCGCTCGGGATTGGTAAGCGCAACCATATACCGCACCGGAGCTTGCGCGAACGCACAATGGCAAACGATGTTGAGCGCGATCGGCAGAACCCCCGCACTCCGCATGTTCACGACCGGGATTTGGCCCCTATAGCATTGCCGGAAACAAGTGATTTCAGCCGCTGCGGAAGTTTCTCGTAAATTCCACCGAAGCCGCCATTGGAGAGGATGGCGACCACGTCCCCAGAACGCATCTCCGGGGCCGCCTCACACACGATGCTCTCCACGTCCGCCATCGCCCGGGCGCGCCGTCCCAGACTGCCAACTTGACGTGCGACAGCAGCCACGTCGAGCCGCTCGACTTCGGGAATCGAATCCGACTTAAAGACATCTGCGATCACAACCTCATCCGCAATGGCTAGACTTTCTGCCAGGTCCTGTTGAAAAACGTTGCGCCGCAGCGTGTTCGATCGCGGTTCAAGCACTGCCCACAATCTCCTGCCCGCATAGCGCGCTCGCAGCGCCTTTAGCGTAGCTGCGATTGCCGTGGGATGGTGCGCGAAGTCATCGATGATGGTGATGCCATTGACTTCGACTTTTACTTCAAGCCGGCGCTTGACGCTTTTGAAACTCTTCAGAGCGCTGGCAATCACACCGGCGGCAATCCCGCAACTCGCAGCCAGAGCTGCGGCCGCCGTGGCATTCCAGACGTTGTACTCGCCAGCCAGCGGAAATTCGAACCGTGCCCAGGCGGTCCCATTGCGCAACACCGACCATCTTGTTAGGTCGCTTTCCAATTGCAAATCCGCGATCCGCCACTTGGCCCCGTCGCTCGCACCGTAGCGTTCGACCGGACAAAATGCCCGCGCGACGCACCTCTCGACGCTTTCGCCGCGATCGAATGCAAAAATGCGGCCCCGCTGCGGCACCAGGTTCACCAGGCGCTTGAACGCCGTTTCCACCGCATCCAAATCTCTATAAATATCCGCATGATCGAACTCAACCGAGGTCAGAATGACTGAGTCGGGAAAGTAATGCAGAAACTTCGGCGCTTTGTCGAAGAACGCGGTGTCATACTCATCCCCTTCAATGATGAAATACTTTCCCGCGCCTAACTGAAAACTGCGGCCGAAATTTTCCGCGATTCCGCCGATCAAAAACGAGGGCTCAGTGCCGGCGACCTCGAAAATCCACGAAAGCATCGAGGTGGTCGTAGTCTTGCCATGGGTCCCTGCCACCACCAGCACCTCCTTCCCACGCAGAAATTCTTCATGCAGAATTTGCGGCAGCGAGCAGAACGGTATCCGCTGATCGAGCACGTGCTCCAGTTCAGCATTGCCGCGCGAAATTACATTGCCCACCACCACCATGTCTGGCACGGGATTCAGGTTTTCCGCCGAAAATGGCTGGGCCACGGAAATTCCCAGGGACTGCAGAAAATCCGACATCGGCGGATAGGCCGCCGCATCGGAGCCAGTCACTCGAAATCTCCGCTCCGCCAGCATGCCCGCCAGCGACGCCATGGCCGTCCCACAAATGCCGATCAAATGGATGTGCGCCTTTGCAATCATGAATCCTTTACATTTCCCGTGCGGCTTCCTCTGCGTCCTCTGGGGACCAAACTGAGGCCCCGCCTATGAAATCACTCCGCAGTTGCCGGCTCTAAAATATCCAGCGTCACGCCCGAGCTCCCAACGTTCAGCGCCGCGCTCACGCCAATCGGCAGCGTAATGTTCTGTCGCGAGACGTGCCCCGAGCGCACCCCATAGGCAATGGGCACGCCCAGTTCCCCCACCACCCGCATGACCACCTCTTCCAACGTGAAAGTCTGGTTGGGTGGTTGCACGCACTCCAGCATTTCGCCGAAAACGATACCGCGGACTCCGGCGAATTTGCCTGCCAGTTTCAGATGCATCAGCATCCTATCGATCTGGTAAGGCTTGGTGGCAACATCTTCAATGAACAGGATTGTCCCCTCAGTGCGAATTTCGTAAGCCGTGCCCAGCGACGCCACCAGCATGGAAAGGCACCCGCCGTAGAGCACTCCCTCAGCCGATCCTTGCGACCATGGCTGAACTCCCGACTTCCCATCAAAGGCAAGCTGCCAGTTCGCCGCCCCTTCTAGCGCCCTTTGCCACGAAGAAACGTCCACTCCGTCAGGCTTGGCGAAATCCTTTGCTACCATCGGCCCATGAAAGGTCACAAAGCGTCCGGCATCACAAAAATACGTCAGCAGACTGGTAACATCGCTGTACCCGATCACGATTTTTGGCTTGCCGGCAACCTTGCCCAGATCCAGCAATGGCAGCAGATAGTTCGAGCCATAGCCTCCTCGGGCGCAGAGCACAGCCTTTACATCGTCACGCTCGAACATTTCTTCAAGTTCACGCGTGCGCCGCGCGATCGAACCCGCAAAATAAAAATCGCGATCGAAAATAGACTCCCCGTAAACTGGGTGATAGCCCATCTTATTCAACTTCTCGCATCCGGCCTGGAAGTCTTCCCGCCTAAAGGAACTGGCAGGAGCGACGATACCCACCGTGTCTCCCGCTCGCAGCGCGGGAGGCTTGGTTCGCACGAATTGCCCTTGATGAGGCATTCCTAGATCAGGAACTCCCCCCGGCAGATCAGTTTTGCCGGGCCCTTTAAAAATACCTGCTCCTCCCAGCGGACCGTCTGCATGCCTCCCGGGGCGCGCACTCGCACCGGAGATTCCGTTCGCTTCGAGAAAATCGAAGCCACCGCCGCAGCGCACGAGCCGGTGCCGGAAGACAGGGTTTCCCCCACACCGCGTTCAAAGAGGCGAATGTCGATGTTCTCTTTGTCCGCCACCCGCACCAGTTCGACGTTGATCCCATGCTTGAAATCATGGTGCTTGCCCATTTCCGCAGCGTCGCCCTGCCATCCCGGTCCAAACTCATCCACGAAAACTACAAAGTGCGGGTTCCCCATTGAGACCGGTATCCCCCGCACCTCGCCGAACGCAACTTTGATAGGAAATTCATCGCCGATCTGAGGCTCTCCCATGGCCATCTCGAATTCAAAAATGGTTCCATTGTGTGCTGTCAGCGAACAGAATCTCAAGCCCGCGCCCGTCCGAATCTTTACCTGCTCCCGCGGATTTTCTGAACACAAATAGGCGGCCACGCATCGTGTTCCATTTCCCGAAATCTCCGCCTCCGAGCCATCGGCATTGATCAATCGGGCGCGAATGTCCGCATCCGGGGCCGGAAACAGCCACTCCACGCCATCCGCCCCCATGCCGTCGTGGCGGTCGCAAATTCGCCGGCTGAAATCGCCCAGATCAGCCGGCGCGTGTATGCCATCAATGATCAGGAAATCATTTCCGCAGGCGCTTGCTTTCACAAAAGGAATCGTGGACGCGTTCATTCTAATTTTGCTGGATTCTAACACCGTGTGGGGCGGAGCCTGTCCTGAGCGAAGCCGAAGGGCGCCCTCGCCCGCCGTTCCCTCCGCCCTCACCCACCCTTTGTCATCCTGAGGCAGCGGAGTCTCTCGCGAAGCGAGAGCCTCCCAACGAAGGACCTATGCATGCTATAGGCGCCACCGGCATCAGCATGGCTCGCACAGTCCATGATCGAGGCAATCTATCGCTGGCTCAGAAAGTCGTGCTCGTTCGTCAGTGTTACTACGCTCAGTCGGGGCGGGCGGCCTTGCCCGCCATTCTTAAACAGTTAACGCGGCTGATTCTTCACCGTTCCATAAATCGTAGCCTCCGCCTGACCGCTTACCCGAATGATCTCCAGCGCTCGCATTTCGCGTTTCTCAACATTCGCGCCGACAATATCCCCATCAAATGCAATCACGAAATCTGCATACGCCGCAGGGTGCTGCAACGCTTTCTCCCACAAGCCATCGGGATCCGAGGAACGCCTCCCCGGGCGATGATTGCCCTCATTGATCACCTGCCACAGCGGAATCCCCGCCCGCTGAAACGCGCCGACGTGGTCTCCCATGTACATCAGAAACCTGGAATGAAGGGGAAGCTTTTGGAGCTCCAGCGCGAGCCTTTCTTCCAGCGCTATGCGCGCGCGTGAATTGATGACCGCCTCCTTAAAACTCACCGGCCCGGCGCGAAGTGCCTGAACATAGCTTCCCGCCGTAAGCGACACGAACAGGATGGCAATCACTAGCCTGATCTTCCTGGTCGCGCCAAAACGGATGAGCCCGTACGCGGCCACTGCCGTAAACACCGCGAACGCGGGCAGCATCTCGACTCCATAACGCACGTTGTATAGCGAAAAAGGCCACCACACGGGAACGAATATGGGCACGCCGCTATAGGCGACGGAGCACATGTAAAACGGCCCCGGCGTCCACAACAGAAGCAGCGGCCAGAGCTTTCGCTGGAATAGCAGCGCAATCGCGGTCCCGCCCAGCAGTGTGCTAACCCAGAACACCCGCCACCCCTCTTCGCCCATGTTTAGCTGTGCCGACTTAAAGTAATACGTGAATGCCACCGAGAGGTCGCCGGTGCCGGGATGCGGCACTACCGCCGACCTGTGCTCAATCGCCCTGGCGGAATACGGCCCATTCGCGAATTCCAGCGGATTGCCATACACCGCGGCATTGTAGACGAGCCAGAACACCGGACACGCGACTGCGAGTAAAAACAGTTTGCGAAGTTTAGGCCGCATGGAGCTGAGGCCTGCAGCCGGGTCTCCGCCAACCATCGCCCGTCTTGAAACCATCCACGCCGCGACGCACAGCACCAAAGCCAGCAGCCAGCCGTCATATCGGGTCAGGCAGGCCGCTGCTACAGAGAGCCCGCATTTCAGCAGCGGCAAGTCGGCATTTTGCTTTAGGGAAATCGCGCGGACAAAATCCCCGAAGAAGATGACAGCCCAGATGAACAGCGACAGGTAAACTGGCTCCGTCATGGCCGTCGTCTGCAAATAAATCAGATTGGGATTCAGCGCAAAGATTCCCGCGGCAAACCATGCCGTGAACCGCGACTCCGGCGAGCTCCGCAATCCTTCGCCATCCATGCGGCCGGCGGGAATCGCATCCCGCACCAGCCGGAAAATCCCCGTGACACTCAGCACATAAGCAAACAACGAAGGAATGGATCCGCCGATGCCGGTCTGCCACAGCCAGCGCGAGAGCAGAAACGGCAGCATCAGCAGATGCGGCAGAGGCAGCCACACCGTACCCAGTTGCAACGGCCCCGGCGTGCGCGAATCAAACACCCGGCGTGCAATGTTGATGTGCGCCACCGCGTCGCCATAAAGCAGCAGGTCGCTGTGCCGCAGATAGTAGAAGAAAGATGCGATGGAAATTGCCGCAGCGATTTGCGCCACCAGAAGAATCTCGCCGCCGGAAGCGATGGGCTTTTTCATTCCAGGTGAGTCAGCTCGCGAAAGACTTCAAAGCGCGCATCAATGTCGCCGCGAGTCAAGGATTGCAACCGCTCCGTGCCAAAGCGCTCCACCGCGAACGATCCCATGACGCCGCCGTAAAAAAGCGCTCGCTTGAGCGCCTCACGGCTGAGTTGCTCCTGCGATGCGATGTATCCCATAAAGCCGCCGGCAAACGAATCGCCCGCGCCAGTGGGATCTTTCACCTCTTCAATGGGCAACGCCGGCGCGCGGAAGGGATGGCTTCCCACACCAAATGCCCCTTCCCGGAAGAAAATCGTCGCGCCGTATTCGCCATGCTTGATGACTAGCGCCTCCGGCCCCATGGCCAGCACCTTCAATGCGGCGCGTGGCAGGCTCGATTCCTTGGCCAGCATCTTCGCTTCGCCATCATTGATCAGCAAAATGTTCACCAGCCGCAGCGTCTCGCGCAGTTCCACGTTTGCGCCCTGGATCCAGAAGTTCATGGTGTCGCCGCAGGTCAGCTTCACCTCAGCCAGTTCCCGCCGCACCGCCGACTGCAACGTGGGATGAATGTTGCCCAGGAAGAGAAACTCCGAGTCTTTGTACTCCGCCGGAATCCGCGGCTGGAATTTTTCAAATACGTTAAGTTCGGTGAAATCGGTCTTGGCCTCGTTCAGATTTTCCGAATACTGTCCGCCCCACCGGAACGTCTTTCCCTTAGCGTGTTCAATTCCACGGGTATCCACTCCCCGCTGCTTGAGCACGTTTTCGTGCTCCGCCATAAAGTCTTCACCCACCGCGGCCACCACGCGGACGCCGGTGAAATAGCTCGCAGCCAGCGAAAAATAGGTCGCTGAGCCGCCGAGGACGTTGTCCACCCGTCCCGATGGGGTTGCAATGTTATCGAATGCCACAGAGCCGACGGCCAGTATGCTCATGCTTTCAGGCTAGAAAAATTCATGAATTGTCATTTCCGAACCACTTTAGCGGTGAGGAATCCCAATCATGAATTGTCATTCCGAAGCGCTTTACTAATCATGAATTGTCATTCCGAACCGCTTTAGCAGTGGGAACTGCTTTTGGCTTTGCTCACTGCAGATATTTCCCCAGAATCAGTTTCAACCTCTCCCGCGCCGCCGGCGGGATCTTCGCGCGGTCCGTGATGATGGCGTGCTCGAGCGCCGACCCGCACTTGCAGGAGCGCTCCTTCGCCATCGCCGCCACCGCCCCGCGCACAACGTTGCAGGCGTTCTCGGCATTTTTTAGCAGCACCGCCACAATCTGGTCCACGGTCACCGAATCATGATGCGGATGCCAGCAGTCGTAATCGGTCACCATTGCAACAGTCACGTAGCAGAGCTCCGCTTCGCGCGCCAGTTTAGCTTCTTGCAGGTTGGTCATGCCGATTACATCCATGCCCCAACTGCGGTAGAGGTTCGATTCCGCCTTAGTGGAAAACTGCGGACCTTCCATGCACAGGTAAGTCCCGCCGCGTTTGCCCACGACTTTGGCCTTCTCGCAGGCAGCAGCCACCGTTGCCGATAATTGCGGGCACACCGGATCGGCAAATCCCACGTGGGCGACCACTCCATCGCCGAAGAAAGTATCCACGCGATGCCGGGTGCGGTCCACGAACTGATCAGGAATGACGAACTCCAGCGGCTTATGCTCTTCCTTCAGCGACCCGACCGCGGAGACGGAAACAAGGCGCTCCACTCCGAGCTGTTTGAATCCATAAATATTAGCGCGAAAATTCAGCTCGCCGGGAAGATGAAGATGTCCGCGCCCATGTCGCGCCAGAAATGCAACCTTCTTTCCTTCCAGCGTGCCCAGCACGTAGGCGTCTGAAGGCGCGCCGAACGGCGTCTGCTGCGCAATTTCGCGTGTCTCGGTTAGCCCCGGCATGGAGTAAAGCCCGCTGCCGCCAATGATTCCAATCTCCGCTTGCGACAAATCACTCCTCGCTCAAAAGTAATGCCGACCGCCCATTATACAAAACGCCGAGTCATCGAATTCTGCCTCTGTGTTCCTCTCTGCCTCTTGCCTCTCTGCTTCTGTGACTCTGTGCCTCTATGGTTAATCGGCTGCCGCAATCCCAAGCACCGCCTGCCGGAACTGCCCCGTAATGCCCGCGTCCAGGCTCTCCGTCACCAGAACAGTCTCGTCTTTTACGTCGATGACCAACGGCCCGTCCTCGGTAAGCCAGGTGTAATCGCCGCGCAAGCTCTCTAACTTTTTCAGGTCAAGGTCGCTGTGCGCGTTGGCTTCCAGCTTCTTGTATCTGCCCTGCATCCCCCGCGCGTAGACGGCGGCAAACCGCGCCGCAGCTTTGGCGCTCGCCCAGCGAGAAACGAAAACCAGCCCCAGCGCGCCCGCAGGATTCCCCTTGGGATGCACCGAGTAGTAATATCCGCCTCGCCAGTTCGGATAAATTTTGCGCGAAACTTCGTCGCCCGCATACTGTTCCGCCAGCACGGCGACATCGAATTCACCGATCGCGCCCACGTCGAATCGGTCGTAATCTTTGAAAATATGTTTGAAGTCCGGCAGCGGCAACGGCGCCAGCCGCTCACCCGCAATGTACGTCTTCGGCTCCATGATTTCGCGGCTGGTGTGCGGAGGGTGATCGAATGTTCCGGCGAAAGCTGCCGCTTTCCCCTGCGCCCGCAGCACTTCCGCCTCGAACTCCACCCCGTAACGATACGGAAACGTTAGTGCCTCTTTCATGAAAATCGGCGCATTGCGATACTGCACCGAATCCGCCGTGCCTGACTGCATGCCGCGGTTCAGCGTCTCCACCACCTCCGGCGAGTCTTCCACCGTATGCCCCGTGGCCGCGAGCATGTAGTCCACTAGCGTCACCATCGCCTGTCCTTCCACCACCGCCTGCCGCGCCTCGCTGTTTTCATCGCCTACAATGTCATCCGCCGTAATGTCCTTTTTTGTATCCAAATCCTCCATTCCCTTCTTCAGCCACTTGTCGAGTCCAAATGACTGGTCCTGCAACGCGTGCGTCAGCTCATGCGCCAGCACGGGACGCTGCAAATCCGGCACAACCCAATCGAGCAGGTTCACGGTTTTGGTCTTGGCGTCGTAATAGCCCGCCACTTGCTCTTCCAGCAGGCCGACCAGAAACGTCTGCAGATCGAAATCCTTCGGCAGCAGCCCGAATTTCTTCAGTACCAATTCCGTGCGCCGCAGGCGTTGCACGTCCTTGTCCTCGGCCATATTTTTCTTCAGATAGCTGACCACCTCCTCGCGGTCGACGAGGCGCCGCTTTACATCGTGCTTCTTGGGAAGCGAAGTATCTTTGCTGGCGAAGTCGAGGATCCTGTCCACGTCGCGAAACAGTTCCTCCGCCTGTTGCGGGGTGATTTTGGTTTCTGCCTTGGCCTCGGATTTGCGCTCGGTCCGGTCACCAGCCTTGTCGCTTTTCTGCCCAGCCGGCTTCTGTTCGGATTTTTGTTCAGTTGCAGATGGTGGAGGCGATTGCGACGCAGGCGAAGGTGCCGTCTCTTGCCCCAGTCCGGAGCAGGACAGCAGCAAAGCGATGAGCAGGACGAGGAAAAATCGGGGAACGCCGCACAACCGACCGAACATTATCCTAACGATACTGGGGATTAGGGGAATCAACAACAACCCCCCAGGCTCTTCTGCGACGGACGATCTCTTTCGCCGCAGTGGACTCCGTTTGCTTCGCTCTTTAGTGCGGCCATGTAGGCCCGGACGTCCTCGTCCGGGCAGGGCGGCTGGGGCATCCACCACTACCTGCTGCCTTCGACCTCAATGACCGGAACGTCTGTAGATCGACCGGCGTCACTTAACCCCCTTCTCCGCATCCCACGACCCCTGCTCCTTACGCACAAAAACGATCTGCCCAATGTGGTACGCATTGTGCGTTCCAATATGAGCGATGATGGAATACCAATCCTTCAATTTGGCGTCATCCGCGGCTTCGACCGCCTTTTCCCAGTCGCTTAACACCTGATCGAGTTGCTTCACCGTGGCGGGCCAGTTCTTGCTGTCAAAGCTGTTGAAGGTCTCATTGTTATCGCCACTGAATTTGGCCCGCGGCTCGCCTTTGAACTTTGCCAGCTCCTCAGAGTTCCAGAAGATCAAATGATTGGCCAATTGTCCCACCGAGTGGTTCCCCTTGCCGTCTGTCCAGCTCGCCTGCTCCGGCGTCAGACCCTCCACGGCAGTATTGGCGGGTACGAACCATTCTTTTTGGTTGTGCGTGGTCCGTAACTGTTCCAGCAGTATGCCCTTCAGTGTCGGCGCGGATTTCTTGTCTTGCGCGTAAGCGGCGAGCGATAGCGCCAGTGAGAGGAAGAAAAGCGTTGGCTTCATGATGTTTGCCCCTTTGCGGATCATTTGCCGTGGATCTGACCCGGTTGCGGCTTCTCCGGGGAGTATACGTCACACCCGGACGTACGCACTGCGGGTGCACCCTCCCGCATTTCGCGTTACAATATTGAGGATGAGCATGCTCAAGCACGCATTGATGGTAATGCTGGGATTTGCGGTTCTGCTCACGTTTGCTGTATGGGCCCCCTGGGCCATTTCCCAACAGGCGCAAGAAGAACCCAGGGTGCCTGCCTTCCACTCCCGGCCGTCGCCCAAGGGCGCATCGCTCCCGCCCATCTTGGGCAGAGAGCAGCTCTGGGGTGAGAACGAGCAGTATCCGTTTCAGTCTCACTCCTACGAGGTGGCCGCCAAGATCCCTAATATCATCTATCAACAACCCTGTTACTGCTATTGCGACCGCATGGGACACAAAAGTCTGCATACCTGCTTCGAGACGACCCACGGCGCCCAGTGCTCAACCTGCATGAAGGAAGTTTTCTACTCCTATCAGATGAGCAAACAGCACAAGACCGCGGCCCAGATTCGCAAAGGCATCATTGCCGGAGAATGGAAGCAAATTGATCTTCAGTCGGCGGCAGCAATTAACTAATCGAGAAAGTGGACCGTTGCAGCGATTCCACCGGAATCTCAGGCCCTCAATCATTTGATGACTCAGTGATTCAATGTCTCTCTCTCGAGGAAAGCTTCTCCACATGGCCCAGAAACCTACAGCCAAGCACGCGCTCGCGGGCGATCCCCAGCTGACTCAACTCCTGCAATCCTATGAAGGCGGTTTGCGCGCCATGCAGGAGCATAAGTACGACAAGGCCAAAACCCTGCTGCAGAAGGTACTTTCCGGCGCGAATCGCGAGCTCGCCGACCGCGCCGGGGTACACCTGCATGCCTGTACTCAGCAGATGGAACGCGGAGTCACCCAGTTCAAAACCCCCGAAGAACACTATGACTATGCCGTCTCGCTCATGAACCTTGGCGATTACGTGGGCGCCCGCGAACATATCGAGAAACTCTCAAAACAGGTCCCCAAAGCCGATTATGTCGCTTATGGATTGGCCGCCCTCGACTGTCTCACCGGCCATGTGGAAGATTCGCTCAGGCATCTGGGTCGCGCCCTTAGTCTGAACCCCTCGCTGCGTTTTCAAGCCCGCAACGATTCGGATTTTCAGAATCTCTCCGAAGACCCGCGCTTTACCGAGCTGCTCTATCCCGATCCCGGGAGCGAACTGCCGCTTCCCGAAGAAGCGGTGAGTGAGGAGCTCGGCTAGCCTCGCATGTCCGGGCGCAGCGGACGCGAATTACGGGTGGTGGCCATCGGGGGCGGCACCGGCCTTGCCACTCTCCTGAGGGGTCTAAAGAAATTCACCACGGGTGCGCCCGCGGGGGGCGACTCTGCCTCGCCGGCCGATTCTGGCGGTTCCCCTCTCATCGCTGAACTCTGCGCCGTGGTCACGGTCAGTGATGATGGCGGCTCGAGCGGTCGTCTGCGCAAGGAATTCAACATGCTCCCGCCGGGCGATGTGCGCAACTGCATTGTTGCGCTTTCGGAAGATGAGACCCTGCTTTCCAAACTCTTTCAGCACCGCTTCGAAAAAGGTCCGGGACTTGAAGGCCACAGCTTCGGCAATTTATTCCTCGCCGCGCTTACCTCTCTCACCGGCGATTTCAGCGAGGCAGTCAGACTTTCGTCGGAAATCCTCGCCACCCGCGGCCACATCTATCCCGCCACCGCCGCCAACGTCGAACTGGAAGCTCTCATGCAGGATGGCACGCGCGTCCGAGGCGAGACCAACATCACCGCCAGTCAGGGACGTATCGCCGAGTTGTTCCTGCTTCCACCCCATCCCCAGCCGCTGCCCCAGACTCTCGAAGCCATTGCCCGCGCCGACCTCATTACCATTGGCCCCGGATCACTGTTTACCAGCCTGATCCCTAATCTTCTTGTGCGCGGCATCGCCGACGCAATTCGCAACTCCGCGGCCACCAAGGTTTACATCTGCAACCTCATGACTCAAGCCAACGAAAGCCTGGGCCGCACTGCCGCCGATCATGTCCACGCGCTCGATGAGCATGCCAGCGGCCACCTCTTCGACTATGCCCTGATCAATCGCACTCCCATCTCTTCTGACCTGGAAGCAAAATACACAGTCGAGGGTGCGTCCCAGATCGCGGCTGATCTGGACGTCATCCTGGAGATGGGGGTATGTCCCGTGCTCGGTGATTATTTATCCGATGATGTGGTCGCCCGCCACGCCGCCGACCGGGTCGCAGCGGACCTGCTGGCCCTGTCGCTTCAGACTCTGCCGGAAAAGCCCGAGACTCTCGTCTTACGGTAATGAGGTGATATAGCAGGGCCCGTTGGTGGGTTGCGCAGGCGGATTCGGCGGATTCAGATTGGGTTTGTTGGTGAAGTCGAAGAAGACGCTCATGTCGGGCTGGGCCGCGTCCCGCGATGTCAAGGTGTTCAAGCCAAATCGCGCCTCGATAAAATGCAGGACGGCGGTAGTATCCATGTTCGTATGGTCAACATAGTGCGGCTTGGAAAACGGCGACACCACGATATTCGGCATCCTGAAGCCGGTATAGACAAAGTCACAAGTTGGTCCCGTCGTCGTCGTGCAGGTATCGTTTAATCCTAAAACCGGCGGAATGCCATCCGGGGAAACCGTCGGTACCGGGGGAACATGGTCGTAAAGGCCTCCCGCCTCATCGTAAGTCAGAAAAAATACCGAGTCCTTCCATGCGCTGCTGGCCATCAGTTTGTTAATTATGTTAGCCACGTAGGCTGACCCCTTTTGAACATCAACCCCGGGGCCGGGATGTTCGTCTTTTCCCCCCTGCGAGTCACGTTCGATCATCGCGACCTGCGGCAGCGTGCCGTTAGTCAGGTCGGTGAAGTAATCCGCAATCGGAACAATCTTGGTATTCAGATACTTAGCGTACGCCGTGAATCCCTTCATTGTCGTTCCGTTGGGAAAATTAGGAACGTAAACTTTCCAGCTTATCTGTTTTTGTTCCAGCTCATCAAAAATTGTAGGGATATCCAAATTTGTCGTCTGTTTGTTAACCACGCCATGCGAGGTTCCGGCAATGGCATACATGCGGTTCGCCGGCGTATTAGTCATGACCGGAGAGAACCAGCGGTCCGATATCGCGAATTGCGTCGCCATGAAATAGTAGTAAGGAAGGTCAGTGTCGTCGTAGTACCCCATGACGCGCTGGCCATTGATGTCGTAACCCACCGTGCTGCTGTTGCGCGAATCGCCCCCGGCGGAATTGGCAAATCCATCCATCATGGGAGTTGCCGACGTGTGGTCGGCATGGTTCCAGGCGTTATGGCTCTCATTCCAATAAGAACTGAGATCCTCCACGCACTTCGAGTGCATGTGAAACGGGGTAAAGGTGGTTGAATGGTCGTAACTCAGCTGCGAAGCGTTGGCCGGTGTTACGTCCACGTCCGCGCCCAGGCCCTGCGCCTGCCGGTAATTATTCAACTGCCCAAAATAATGGTCGAACGACCGGTTCTCCTGCATCATGTAAACAATATGATTGACCGCCGTTATGCCGGCAGGGGGTGGCGGGGGAGGACCCGTGCGAGTCGAAACCGTGTTGTTACTCATGGCCTGGCAGCCGGCTAAGATGACCGCCAAACCCAATGGAAGCACCCTGAACGCTTTATACATGCACTGATTGGATGGATTCAGCACCTCAGGTGTTGTCTTAGCCAAGCCGAAAAGCGGCTGAAAAGGCTGCCAGCAGCCTCAACCGTTGCATTCACCCCGGAATAGTGTTCTCCTACCTCGCGCATGTCCGTAGCCAGCCCTGCCCCCCATACCAGCTCCCGGCACGCCGTTACCGCCGGATTCCTGGGTTGGACGCTCGACGCCTTCGACTTCTTCATACTCGTATTCCTTTACGACACCCTGGCCGCTCAGTTCCACGTTACCAAAACCCACATCCTCCTCACCATGACCGCAACTCTGGCCATGCGGCCCGTCGGCGCCATCGTCTTCGGGCTGCTCGCCGACCGTTATGGCCGGCGGCTCCCGCTCATGGCCAATGTCATCTTTTTCTCTGTGGTCGAACTGCTTTGCGGATTTGCCCCCAATTACACCGTGTTTCTGATTTTACGGGCGCTGTATGGCATCGGTATGGGCGGCGAGTGGGGCGTCGGCGCGTCGCTCGCCATGGAAGCGGCTCCTGACAAATGGCGCGGCATTCTTTCTGGCATCCTGCAAAGCGGTTATTCCATCGGATACCTTCTCGCCGCGCTCGCTGCCCGCTTCATTGAGCCCCACTTCGGCTGGCGGGCCATGTTCTGGGCGGGAGGCGCGCCCGCCCTCCTTGCCCTCTACATTCGCTCAAAAGTTCCTGAGTCGCAGGCCTGGAGGCAGCACCGCGCCCCCACCACCGGCGCCATCGTTGCGGTTGTAAAACAGCATTGGAAGGCCGCCATCTATCTCGTGCTGATGATGACCCTCATGATGTTTCTGTCGCACGGCACCCAGGACCTTTACCCTGACTTCCTGAAAGCCACGCATGGCGCCAGCTCCCGTGTGGTGTCTTACATGGCGGTTGTGTACAACACCGGCGCGGTTCTCGGCTCGATTCTGTTTGGCTATTTTTCCGATGCCCTCGGCCGCCGTCGCAGCATGATCGCCGCCCTTATTCTGTCACTCGCAACCATTCCTGCATGGGCATTCGGCGGTCATCTGCTCATCCTTGCCATTGCCGCTTTCATCATGCAAGCCGGCGTGCAGGGCGCTTGGGGAATCATTCCTGCCCACCTGAATGAGCTGTCTCCGGACCAGACCCGCGGCTTACTTCCCGGACTCGCCTACCAGCTGGGAATCCTGATCGCCGCGCCCACCAACAACATCGAGTACGGTCTGCGTGATCGCTTCGGCTACCCTTGGGCGCTCGCCGGCTTCGAAACCATCAATATCATTCTGCTGATTACCGTCCTCGCACTCGGCAGCGAGCGCAAAGGCCGGAGTTTTTTGCTTCCGCTTCGAAGTTGACCTCTTCCCGGATCTTCGTCCATCCGCTGCTCCTTACTAATTTGCGCCCGGCTCATAAGCTGGTAGAGTAGGCTTTTTAGCTGTACCGCAAGCTCCATTCTGATTCACTTTGCGTGCCCTGGAGGGGGCGGCCTGATGCAGATTGCCGTGGTCGGTTCCGGATATGTTGGCTTGGTGGCGGGAGCATGTTTTGCCGACCTCGGCCACGACGTGATCGTCGTGGACAACGATGAAAAAAAGCTTGCCGCGCTCAATCGCGGCGAAGTTCCCATCCACGAAAACTTTCTTCCGGAATTGCTGCAGCGTTACCGTGGTTCGCGCCTTCATTTTTCCGCCGACCTGGAATCCGCAGTGCGCGCCAGCGCGGCCATTTTCGTCGCCGTGGGCACGCCTCCCACTGAACAAGGCGAAGCCGACCTCTCATATGTGGAATCCGTGGCCCGCAGCATCGCGGGTGCCATCAATAACTATAAGGTCGTGGTTGAGAAGAGCACCGTGCCCGTCTATACCAGCGACTGGGTGCGCAAGATCGTTCTCCGCAACGGCGCTGCGACCGGAGAGTTCGATATTGCTTCCAACCCCGAGTTTCTGCGCGAAGGCACCGCCGTCACTGACTTCCTTTATCCCGATCGCATTGTCGTCGGCGCTGACACCGAACGCTGCGCCTCGGTCCTGCGCGAGATCTACGAGCCCTTGTCCGGCGGCAGCTACTACCAGCGTCATGATGCAATTCCCCGCCCTGATCGCGCCCACATTCCGCCGCCTCTCATCATCACCAGCGCCAAGAGCGCTGAATTGATTAAGCATGCGTCCAACGCCTTCCTGGCTATGAAAATTTCCTTCATCAACGCCGTCGCTTCCATTTGTGAAAGCGTGGGCGCCAACGTCCAGCAGGTCTGTCAGGGTATTGGCACCGACACTCGCATCGGCTCCCGCTTCTTGAATCCCGGAATCGGCTACGGCGGCTCTTGCTTTCCCAAAGATCTGATGGCTTTTCGCTCCGTGGCCCGCGAGTGCGGCTACGATTTTCGCCTGCTCGAAGAGGTCATGCGCATCAACGAGGATCAGCGCCAGCGCTTCATCCGCAAGGTGCGCAGCGCCCTCTGGACCCTTCGCGGCAAGAAGCTCGGAGTACTCGGCCTCGCCTTCAAGGGCGGGACCGACGACGTCCGCGAATCGCCGGCCATTTTGCTGATCCAGTCCTTATTGCTCGAAGGCTGCCAGATTTCTGCCTACGACCCGGCGGCTCACTCCCGCGCCGCGGAGGTGCTGACTTCGAGCGTGCGCTTCGCCGCGAGCGCCTATGACGCCGCCAGAAACGCGGACGCCCTTCTCATCCTCACCGAATGGGAGGAGTTTGCCTCTCTCGACTTGAAACGTCTTCGCGCCGAGCTCAAATACCCCATCATCATTGACGGCCGGAACCTCTATGATCCCGAGGTGATGGCGAAGAACGGATTCACCTATTACAGCGTTGGACGCTCCGCTGCGGCCCCAGAAGCCGTGGCGCCGTCCGTCCATCCTCCCCTTCCCAAGAGAACACTTCCATGAGGCCCCGGGCGATGGTTACCGGCGGGGCCGGCTTCCTTGGCTCTCACCTCTGCGATGCCCTGCTTGCCGAGGGCTATTCCGTCGTCGCCGTCGATAATCTTCTCACCGGCCGCCTTTCAAACATCTCCCACCTTCGCCGCGAAGGCAATTTCGAATTCCTGCAGCTCGACATCAACCGCCCCTTCGACTGCGGAGAGGTGAGCTACATCTTCCACTTTGCCTCCCCCGCCAGCCCCGTGGACTACATGGTCCACGGAATCGACACCCTCAAAGTTGGCTCCATTGGCACCATGCACGCTCTCGAACTGGCGCAAAAATATCACGCCAGATATCTGGTCTCGTCTACCTCCGAATGTTATGGCGATCCCCTGGAGCATCCGCAAAAAGAAACCTACTGGGGAAACGTCAACTCCATTGGCCCCCGTTCGGTTTACGACGAAGCCAAGCGCTTCACCGAAGCCGTTACCATGGCCTATCACCGGTATCACAAAGTGGATACCCGCATAGTAAGAATCTTCAATACCTACGGTCCGCGTATGCAGCTGAACGACGGCCGTGCAATTCCGAATTTCATGAAGCAGGCGCTTCGCGGCGATGACCTCACCGTTTACGGCGATGGTAGCCAGACCCGCAGCTTCTGCTACGTCAGCGACGAAATCGATGGCGTCCTGCGCCTCGCCAAATCCGACGAGCATCTGCCGGTAAATATCGGCAACCCGAATGAGTTCACCATCCTGGAATGCGCCCGCCGGGTTTTGGCCGTCACCGGCTCCCAAAGCCAGGTTCGGTACGAAAACCTCCCCCAGGATGACCCCAGGCAGCGTCGCCCCGACATCACCAAGGCCCGGACCCTGCTCGGTTGGGAGCCGAATGTGGACCTCGACGCCGGACTCCAGCTCTCGCTCAACTACTTCCGCGAGGCGGTGGCCGCCGAGAGCGTGCCCCGCACCTAAGCCCGGTTACTTCCGTCATCTGGCATCTGCTTCCACGAGCCGCTATCGTCTGCCTGTAACCATTGTCTGGTTACTTCAAGCAAAGCGCCGGAAGAGGAATCCCGATGGGCAAAACAAGTGGCTGGCTGGTGATTGCTGGATGTTTTCTGATGGTGCTCGGAATCTGCTTCCTGCCCGCAGCCTTCGGGGAACACTCCGACCCCTCCGTACTCGGCGCCGGCCTCTGCATTTTCGCTCTGGGCGCGCTCACTTCCGCCGCCGGCATCTATCTGAAAGCGCGTGCGCTCCAGAACCTCGCGGCATCTGCGCCTAAGCCGCAGCCGAAGCGGGCTCGTGGCGGCTGCGACCTGTGCGCGACTGAAGACCCGGTGATTCACTGCCGCGTCCATCATCTGCACGTCTGTGCAAAATGTGTCGCCGGCCACTATGACTTTCGCTCCTGCGCGTATGTTCCCAGCACCCGTCGCGGGGCCGCTCCGCCCAAGCCCGCCGCCAGATTCGCCGCCAAAGCCTAGATCGCAATCGCCTGTATCATTAACCCCATGGCAGAAATTCGCCTGTTATTTTGGGACATTGGCGGCGTCCTCCTCACCAATGCCTGGGACCACGATGAGCGCGATGTGGCCATCGAGCGATTCCAGCTCGATAAGTCAGAATTTGAAACTCGTCACCATGAACTCATGGTTCCTTTTGAGGAAGGCCGCCTTACCCTCGACGAATATCTCAAGCGGGCCGTCTTCTATCATGCGCGTACCTTTTCGCGCAATGAATTCAAGCAATTCATGTTCTCGCTCTCTCGCCCTATGAACGAAACTCTGGAAATTGCCCGCCAGCTTTCCACTCGCTTTCGCATGTGCGCGATCAACAACGAATCGCGCGAGTTGAACCGCTACCGCATTCAGACCTTCCGTCTTGCCGAGATCTTCGATACCTTCGTCAGCTCGTGTTTCGCAGGGATTCGGAAGCCCGATCCGCGCATCTATCGCTTGGCGCTCGAGCTCACGCAGCACGCGGCCGAGGAGTGCTGTTTTATTGACGATCGTCCCGTCAATATCGAAGCCGCGGCTGCCCTGGGAATGAAACCTGTGTTGATGCAAAATCCGGTTCAATTAAAGAAGGCCTTGCAGAGCATCGGGATCGCGCTCTAGATCATCTACGCGGGGAGGGCGAAGTCGCCGGAGGATTCTTAGGCTGCGCTTCTTCCCCCGGTTGCATCCACGCTCCATGAGTCGGCCAGAATTTTCCACTCACTGCCTTCACGGCGCGCAACCAGTAGATATTTGCCGGTTCGCTCTTGCCTCTGGCCGGTGGCCACAGGAAACAGCATGCGGTTGCGGCCCGTCAGGCAGGCCATCTCCCCCAGTACCGCGCTCTCAGAGCCATCCAATTCCACATCTCCCAGGCCGGACTCCAGCGCCGTCCGCAGAAGCTGCCGGATCGCCGTCTGTCCCCGCGCCGGCTCCACGTTGGGACGCAGCACGATTGCGTCAGGAAGATAAAGCCCCACCAGTTCTTCCACGCGCTTCGAGTTGCAGTACATCGCCCAGTCCTGTGCCAGTTTTCGGACCGCCGCCTCCGGGGGAGCTGCTCCGATTGCCGGCTGCAACGGGAAGTTGTGTAACACTGCCGCTTCGCCGGTCACTCCCGTGAATGCCGTCTCCAGGCTTCCTGCTGCCTTGCCCGGAAAATAGTGGTGGTGATGGTGATGATGGATAACATGCTGCCCGTCTTCCGCGGAAGGCTCTTTCGGTAGTGTCCTGGCAGCTTTATCGAACTGTGCTCCGCAAAATCCGCAAAAGCGGTTCAGTCCTGCGTTTTCAGCGCCGCATTTCGGACACACACCCATACTCCGCGCCGTCATTGCGCTGGGACCATCACTGCCAAATGCCCCGTCAACGCCCAGCCTCTGGATCGCCTGCAGCGCCGAAGCGATTGCCTGTTCGCTCGGCTTGGGCCAGCGGAAGTCATGCTTCATTTTGGCCAGCCGCTCGTCCGCCGAGCCTTGCTCGAGCTCGTTCTGCGGCTGCTTTGCTTTCGGCTCTGGACGATCGTTTTCCACGGGCAAGGCACATTCTACCGTGAAAAACTTTGACCCCCAGAACGATTCCTTGAATTCTTTGCGCTGCCGGCTGCAACAGTTTGCATACTCGAGGTGAGACTGTGGCCATGCGCTATCCTGTCAGGCGAGGAACCACCCGATGCCCGCTCCCAGGCGGCGGATGAACATCGCGATGATTGGCAGCGGATCCGTGGCCCGCGCCCACTCCAACGCCTTCAATCAAGTGGGCCACTTCTTCGATGTTCCATTTTCTCTGCGGCCCAAAGTCGTTTGCGGCCGCGACCAGGCAAGGCTCAAAGCCTTCGCGGAGCAATGGGGCTGGGAGGAAACTTCGTTGGATTGGCAAATGGTCATCGCCCGGCCCGACATCGACATCGTCGATATTGCTGTGCCCAATGCGTTGCATGCAGCCATCGCCATCGCCGCCGCGACTGCGGGAAAGATTGTCTTTTGCGAAAAGCCGCTGGCCCTCTCCGTCGACCAGGCCGAACAGATGGCGGAGGCGGTCGCGGACGCGCCCAGTCTTGTCTGGTTCAATTACCGCCGTATTCCAGCGATTGCATTCGCCCGGCAACTGCTCGACGAAGGCCGGCTGGTGCAGATATTCCATTATCGCTCGTACTATTTCAACCAGTCCGGAGTGGATCCCTCGAAAGCCCACACCTGGCGTTATCAGCGGGCGGAGGCGGGATCAGGCGCGATCGGCGATCTGCTGTCGCATGCGCTCGACACCGCCACTTACCTTAACGGTGACATCCGTGACCTCTC
This sequence comes from Terriglobales bacterium, assembly GCA_038254805.1. Classification (GTDB taxonomy): domain Bacteria; phylum Acidobacteriota; class Terriglobia; order Terriglobales; family Acidobacteriaceae; genus Gp1-AA145. Next base: position 11,268 of record JBBSFW010000045.1, on the reverse strand, counting down.
CGCCCTGACCCATACCTTCGCGACTGAGCGTGAAGTCGAGGACTCCGTCCTCCTCATGGCGCGGTTCGCAAACGGAAGTGTCGGCAGCTTTGAAGCCAGCCGTTTTGGCGTTGGCCGCCGCAATGCCAACGGCTTCGAAATGTTCGGCAGAAAAGGCAGTCTGGCCTTCGATTTGGAAGACATGAACCGTCTTCAGTTCCTCGATGCCACCGAGCCCCCACCCTTGCAGGGATTCCGGAATATACTCGTCACCGGTCCCGGCCAGCCCTATTCATCGAACTTCTGGAAGCCGGGACACATCCTCGGCTACGAACACACTTTCATCATCACCCTCGCCGCCTTTCTTCAGGCCTTCGCCCAGGGAGAGCCTTTCCACCCCAATTTTCATGGCGCTCTCCAGACCCAAAAGCTGATGGACGCGGTCCAGCGTTCAGCCGCCTCCGGCCTGTGGGTCAGAATTTGAAGTTGCTCGATTTCGACGGTCACTTCGGTAACTTGCTCTCACAATTACAGCTCTCGTAGCATCACCCATATGCTCCGCGGTCTGCTACTCACCTCCGACGAAAACGCCCTCCGCGTCGTGGGACGTGTGTTCAAGGACCTGGAAATGGACCTGGAGCATTTCTCCGAGCCTGCTGCCGCTCTGTTGGGTGCCGCCAGAAAACGCTTTGACGGGATCGTAATTGACGACGCGGTTCCCCAAACTCACGCCCTGGTAAGCAGGTTCCTCGATGTTCCGTCATGCAATAAAGCGGTCCGCATCCTGCTGGCGGAGCCAGACTCGGTCATGAACGAAGTTTTCAAAAGCGGGACACAAATTATCATCTATAAGCCCTTGTCACCAGACCGGGTTCGCTTGGGATTGCGCGCGGTTCGTAATCTGATGGCTCGGGACCGCCGTCACGGAAGCAGGCGAGTACCCACCACTCTTCAGGCACGCATGATTCATAAGAGGAATGCCCAGCAGGTGATCATCGTGGACCTCAGCGACTCGGGCGCGGCGGTTAAGTGCGACGCTAAAAATCTCTCCAGCCCCGGCAGCCTGACTCTTGAATTCTCTCTTCCGGGTGAGCGCGAAGCCATCCAAGCCACCTCGGAACTGGTGTGGCAAGGCAGTGAAGGCTACGTCGGCCTCCGCTTCCTCGATATGGCCAGCACCGCGCGCCGGCGCCTGTTGCATTGGCTCAAGCAACAACCTACGGGAAAGAAAACTCAATTTGCCGCTGCCATGGCGGCGCTCTCCGGCCATTAGAGTCGCGCTCTACTCAAATACTTCCGCGTCCTTGAATGGAGCACCCCGCTTGTCCTTCTCCGAAAGCAGTGGCTCAGATGCATTTTCCCAATTGATTTTCAGCCCGGGATCGTTCCACAACACCGTGCGCTCCAGTTCCGGAAAATAAAACTCGGTGGATTTATACAGCACGTGCGCCCCGCCCTGCGATACAACATGAAACCCATGCGCAAATCCCGACGGTATCCACGCCATCCGCCGGTTCTCGCCCGAAAGCCTCGCCGCGTGCCAGCGCCCGAACGTAGCTGAGCTTTTGCGGAGATCAAGAAAAACATCCACCACCTCGCCGCTCACCACGCGGACTAGCTTCCCCTGCGGTCTCACTATCTGATAATGCAGTCCGCGCAGTACCCCGAGCTTCGAGAACGAATGATTGTCTTGCACAAACGTCGCGTCCATGCCGATTCCTGCGAATGTCTTTTGGTTATAACTTTCCAGAAAGAATCCGCGCTCGTCCTCAAACACGGTAGGTTCGAGCACCAGCGCATCCGCCAGCGGAGTTTCGAGGAATTTCATGCCGTGCTCAGAATACCCGCTCTCTCAGCATCTGCAGCAGGTAGGCGCCGTAGCGGTTGTTCTTCATGGACAAGGCTGCGCCTTCCACCTGCGCCGCGGTTATGTATCCGTTGCGATAAGCGATCTCCTCCGGGCACGCCACCATCAGCCCCTGCCGCGTCTCAATGGTTTGAATGAACAACGACGCCTCCAGCATGGCCTCGTGGGTTCCGGTGTCCAGCCACGCCATTCCCCGGCCCATGACCTCCACCTCCAGCATTCCGCGCTTCAGGTATTCGCGGTTAACATCCGTGATCTCAAGCTCGCCCCGCGGCGAAGGTTTCAGCTCCTTCGCAATCTGCGCCACCTGAGAGTCGTAAAAGTACAGCCCGGTCACCGCGTAGCGCGATTTCGGTGCGCTCGGCTTCTCCTCCAGGCTCTGCGCTTTGCCCTTGGGGTCAAACTCCACCACCCCATAGCGTTCCGGATCGTGCACCGGATAAGCGAATATCCGCGCGCCCTTTTGACACTCCGCCGCCGACCGCACACTCTTTGCCAGATCATGTCCGTAGAAAATATTGTCGCCAAGCACCAGCGCGCAACAACTCTCGGAGATGAATTTCTCCGCGATCAGAAACGCCTGCGCGATCCCCTCGGGACGTGCCTGCGCGGCATAGGAAAAACTTACTCCAATGCTTGATCCATCCCCCAGAAGTTGCTGAAACTTGGGAAGATCATCCGGCGTCGAAATCACCATAATCTCCCGTATTCCCGCCAGCATGAGCGTGGAAAGCGGGTAGTACACCATGGGCTTGTCGTAGATGGGAAGCAGGCTCTTGCCCACCGCGTGCGTCACCGGGTACAGCCGCGTCCCCGAGCCACCCGCAAGAATGATTCCTTTATATTTTGAGGTCCGCTCAGCCGGCCGATTCGCCATGGAAATTAAATTACCGAACGCGAGAATTACAGTGAATACTGCGTCGCCATCCACTGCCGATAGCTGCCCGTGGTCACCGACTCAATCCAGGCCTCATTCTCCAGATACCACTCCACCGTCTTCCGAATTCCGCTCGCAAACGTCTCCTGCGGCTTCCATTCCAACTCCGCTACAATCTTCCCGGAATTCATCGCATACCGGCGGTCGTGGCCGGGTCGGTCCTGAACAAACTTGATCAGCTTGCTGTGCGGCGCCGCCGGATCGCCCGGACGAAGCTCGTCCAGCAATGAACAGATGCTGTGTATCACATCCAAATTTTTCAGCTCGTTCCCACCGCCCACGTTATAAGTTTCCCCGGCTCGTCCCCGTGCCAGCACCGCGCGAACGGCTGCGCAATGGTCGCCGACAAAAATCCAGTCGCGTACGTTCTGCCCATCGCCATACACCGGTATGGGCTTCCCGCTCAACCCGTGCAGGATCACCAGGGGAATGAGCTTTTCCGGAAACTGAAACGGCCCATAGTTGTTCGAGCAATTCGTCGTCAGCGTCGGTAAACCATAAGTGTGGAAGTAAGCGCGGACCAGATGGTCAGATCCCGCCTTGGATGCCGAATAAGGGCTGTTGGGGGCGTAGCGCCCGCTCTCTGAGAAGGCCGGCTCCGAAGGCCCCAGCGAACCGTAAACTTCATCCGTGGAAACGTGCAGGAAGCGGAAATTGCTCCGTTCGTCTTCCTCCAGGCCCGTCCAATACGCGCGCGCCTCTTCCAGCAGGCTGAAGGTTCCGTGCACATTCGTGCGGATGAAATCGTCCGGCCCCTGAATCGACCGGTCCACGTGGCTCTCCGCTGCAAAGTGGATCACCGCGCGTGGCCGGTGGCGGATAAAACATTCCGCCAGCAGTTCGCGGTCGCAGATGTCCCCTTGCAGAAACTTGTACCGCCGGTCTAATGAAACCGCAGCCAGATTTGCTGGATTTCCCGCGTAAGTCAGCTTGTCGAGGTTTACAACCGTAGAGCTTTCGGACGCCATCCATTGCAGCACAAAGTTGGAGCCAATAAATCCCGCTCCGCCGGTGACCAGGATTGTGTCTGGCTGCATCGCGAATCCATTATCTTGCATTTTCCGGGATTTGTCCGGTTTCCGGCCGCTGCTCGGGAACGGCTGGAGCATGTCATCAAACGCTCCGCCAGAATTCCGACGATCCGCGCCCCTGCCCTTCCGTCCCACAATTCCGGAATCTGTCCCCCACCGCAATAAGCAAGCTGCATCTCGATGGCCCGCCTAATCGTCTCCCTTCGCGTCCCTGCCAGAACATTCGTGCCTGACTTCACCGTTACCGGGCGTTCCGTGTTCTCGCGCACCGTGACGCACGGCACTCCGAGCGCGGCCGTCTCTTCCTGAATCCCACCGGAATCGGTCACCACCAGGCGCGCGTTCTTCATCAGGCACAGAAAATTCAGGTATCCCTGTGGCTCAATCATCCGCATCGCCGCCACCCGCGTACCCAATCCGAGTTCACCGATCCGTTTTTGGGTTCGAGGATGCATCGGAAAAATAATTTGATGAGCACCGGCGAGATCTCTGAGTCCTTCCAGAATCTCAGCGAAATTTTCTTCATCGTCCACATTGGCTGCTCGATGCAACGTCAGCAGCGCGTATTCGCCCCGCTCGATGCCAAGCCGCGTCATCACGCCCGACAGAGATGCCGTGCTCTCATACTCCCGCAGCGAGTCGATCATGGTATTGCCCACCAGGTGGACGCGTTCCGGCGCAATGCCTTCGGCGCGCAGGTTCCGCATCCCACTTTCCTCGGTCACAAACAACAGATCGCAGATTTGGTCCGTCAAAATGCGATTGATCTCCTCTGCCATGGTGCGATCAAACGATCGCAACCCCGCCTCCACATGCGCGATCATCGGTTTGTGTCCGGCGGGAAGCTTAGCCGCTACCAGCGCGCACGCCAGCGTGGAATTGACATCTCCCGCCACCAGCAGCGCATCTGGATTTTCCCTCACCAGCACCGGCTCAAAGCGCCGCATGATTTCCGCCGTCTGCTGCGCATGTGATCCCGGGCCCGCCCCTAGAAACACATCGGGTTCCGGCAGTTCCAGGTCAGCGAAGAACGCATCCGACATCTGCGCGTCATAGTGCTGGCCAGTGTGCACCAGAAGCGGAACAATTGGCTCCGCCCACTCTCCCCGGCTGGCGTTGAACTCCCCTATGGCTTTCAAGATCGGCGCCACCTTCATGAAATTCGGGCGCGCCCCAACCACGATGAGAAGTTTCATCTCTTGAATCATCCCATCCTTCAAATCGTTTTGTTCTGGGTTTCAGCGCAGAGAACCTGCGTGATAACACGTCAAACATGCCGCCGTCTCTCACGGGATATGTGATTCGCCGGCAACAGGCCTCCGCGGAGGAGTGGACCTGCGGGCTTTACTTGGGTGCGGCTAGCGTAATTACAGATGGGTAAAAGTTGATTGCGCCCGGGCAGGTGCTCGCCCCTGTCTTTAGGATGGCGTGCTTCTGCCCGGCACCGGCAGGACTGGGAGAACTGGCGGGTGGCGTCGGAGAGCTCGCCGCCGCGGGAACACATTCAGCCTGCGGCGCCGCACCCTGAATGGATTGGATCAGCGATCCCCCCGCTGGGGGCTCTGACGTCGTGCCAGGGGTAAGCTTGACCCGGTCCTGAGCGCCCGGCCTGACAGGTTTGACTGAAACTTGCGGCGAGGCACTCGATGGCTGTTGTCCCAGCCGCCCGGCAACCCGGCCCGTCATCTGGTTCGTGGCTCCGCCCAGCGCCTTCCCGGCCGTGCTCGCAGTCGCGGAGGATAGACTATTCGTCAGCGCCGCCTCAGCCGCCCCTTGCGGAAATGCCACAACCGGCATCACGGTACCCATCGCTACCACGGCCGCCAGCAGTGCTGCTGATTTGCGCATGTCACACCTCTTCCAGGCGACTCTAGGCCTTTCCTGTCCTCCCCGTCAATCGCAGCTTTCTTCCAGCAGCACCCGCGCGAACATCTCGTGGTCCACATTTCCGCCGCTCACAATCAGCCCCACGCGCCTGCCCTTGAGCGAGCCTTTTTCCTTCAACGCAGCCGCCAGCGAAGCCGCGCCCGCTCCTTCCACTACATTATGTGTATCCGTGAAGTAGATCTTCATCGCCCGGCATATTTCCGCGTCGCTCACTCGAACCATGTGGTCCACGTTGGCCCCCAAAATCTCCAAAGCTTCATCGTCCGGGACCCGGCAAGCCATCCCGTCGGCAATCACCGTGGTCACCGGCGCTTCTATCGTTCGTCCCGCCTCGAAGGAGAGCGCATAAGCCGGCGCTCCCTCCGCCACCACTCCCACAATTGCCGTCTTCAGCCCCATTCCGTTGCGGACCGCGCACGCCGCGCATATTCCTGACCCCATTCCCACGGGCACATACACCACCTCGAGATTCGGCGCCGCCTCGAACAGCTCCATCCAGTACGTCGCCACCCCCTTCACGATGTCGCGATGATAAGGCGGAACAAAATGCCAGTCTTGCTCATCCGCCAGCTTTTTTGCGTGCTCCCGCGCCTCCTGAAAATCCCCTCCGAACTCGATCAGCTCCGCCCCTTGTCCCCGCATCGCTGCATTCTTTTCCTTGCTGTTGCCGTGCGGAACCACTACCCTCACCGGCACTTGGAACCGTTGCCCGGCCAGCGCCACCGACTGCCCGTGGTTCCCGCGAGTGGCCGTGATCAGCCCCTTAATCCCGCTTGTGTTCCGCAACAACTCCTTCCGGAACAGCTCCTCCGCATACACAATCGCCGTTCGCGCCTTGAAGGCCCCAATGGGAGTGTGGTTCTCGTGCTTCACCCACACCTCTCCTTCCAGCCTTTGACACAGCAGGCCCCACTGGATCTGCGGGGTAGGTAGCATCAGCGAGTAAACCAGCTTCCGGGCTTCTGTGATTTCTTCGAGCGAAGGTAACAAAGTCATATTTTCCAATATCTCGCCGCGCAAGGGGGGTCGCCGCGATCTCTGCGCTATCTCTGCGATCTCTGCGGTTAAATCTTTTCCTGTCTCCAATTCTAAGCTGCGCTCGTTCCACGCACAAAAAACCCGCCGGTTCCGGCGGGTTCAAACTCTTTAACCATCCCATCAGCTTAGCTCCAGGATTTACGCGCGCTGCCGGTCCTTCTCCTCGCCTTTCTGGTTTGTGCCAGGACCACGGCGCTGTTGCGATTGATCGCCCTGGAACTCTTGTTCACTGCCAGGAGCACGCTTCTTGTCTTGCTGCTGTTGATCGGGATTGGGACGGTTCTGACCCTGCCTACCTTGATCTTGGCCGCTCTGTCGGGGATTGTTTTTTTCGTTAGCGTTTTTTTCGTCAGCCATCGAACTCTCCTCCATTTGGATTTTACCCACCGTTAAGATGCGCCAGTCCGGCGGAGCGTCTAATCGTCACCCTTCAGCCACTAGAGCATGCATTCCCGGTTCGGTACAGTGTGCTCACAACCAGGCCTGGCAGGACTGCCCGGCAACCCACAAAAAAAGCCCCGCAGCTACGCGGGGCTTTTGCACAATCAGTTTTAGCTGACGCGCTGCATCGGCTTGTCGGTCTTTGAAAAATCAGCCTTTGCTTCGCCAGTCGAGGAAACATCTTCCGCGCCCGTGCGCTCCAGAATCTCCTTTGCCTTCTTGGTCCACTCAGAGTTGTCGGAATGAACTGAAAGCAGAATGCCGCCTTCTTTCACCCGGCCTTCGTAGCGCTTGGCTTCGAACTCTGGAATGCCCATGCCGATCAGGGCGCCGGTAAGACCCCCAATCGTTCCGCCTACGCCCACTCCGGTCAGCGCGGCGACAATCGGTCCCGCCGCGATGAGCGGTCCCACCCCCGGAATTGCCAGTGCGCCTATGCCCGCCAGCCATCCCAGAGTTCCGCCGATTACCGCCCCCGTGCCAGCTCCGGCGGCAGTGCCTTCCGGGGCCTTGGTGTTCTTCTCGTGGGCAAAATCTTTCGTGCCCTCGTTTTCCGGGAACAGCGCGGAAATGTCAGTGTTGCGAAAACCTGCCTCGCGCAATGCATCCACGGCTTCTTCAACTCCGAGGCGGTTGCGGTAAATTCCAAATACAGCGGTATTTTTTCCTGCCATGATGAATCTCTCCTTTTGGGGATCTAAGAATTGCGGTTTGGGTGCTTACCGGGGCCAGTTTGCCCCGCTACTTGCTGGGAGCAACCTGGAGTTCGCTGGTCACTTTTCCAGCGCCGGCAATCTCTCCGGCCTTGGCTTCAATGGCCTGCTTCTCTTCTTCTGACTTCACTGGACCCTTCAGAGTCACAGCGCCATCCTGTGTGATGATTTTGACGTTGTGAGCGCTGGTCGAAAGCGACTTATCTTTCACCAATGCGCGCCGGATCTGCTGTGTGAGTTGCCGGTCGGTCGAGTTCTCTTTCTGCTGCTCAGCGGTCGGCTCATTCTGGTTGCGGTCCCGCTGGTTCACTTTGGTGTTGTCGGTGGGCACGGGCGTCGTATTATTGTCCTGCTGCGCCCACACCAAGCCGAGGCTGCTCAATAAAAATACTTGTACGAGCAGTGTTCTCGCCAGGGTCTTCTTCATGTATTCACCTCATCTAAACGTTCTAGCGTACGATGGGCACCGCGCCCCTTCGGATGTATGCTTCCAGCATTAATCGAGAGCAGGATCGCATCCAATGTGGAACCACACCTTCAATATGGGAAGCAGAGTTGCTCACGCACCGAAAAGCAGAGTTGCCCCTCAGGAAAAGCAGAGTTGCTCACTCAGAAAAGCAGCGTTGCTCATAGGAAAAAGTTGCTCATAAGGAAGAAATAGAGTTGCCCAAACATCTAAAGTAAGTTGCCCGGACACGATAGCAGAGTTACCCAAGACCAAGGTCGTGCTCTTGCAAATCCTGCAGTAGAAGCTTTCCACCACCCATTTATTCGGCCTTTCTAGACCGCGCTAGAATGGCGCTCAAGCGTGCTATAACTTCTCCCTCACCTAACTTCTCCCTCATTCAACTTCTCCCTCACCCAACTTCTCCCTCACCCAACTTCTCCCTCACCCAACTTCTCCCTCACCCAACTTCTCCCTCACCCAACTTCTCCCTCACCCAACTTCTCCCTCACCCAACTCCCCCGTCTCCAGGTCCAGCATGGCAATTTGCTGAAAGCGGGATGGAAATCACAGACTATAACTGATCACGGCTACTTTCGCCCGAGTCCCTGGTCTCTTTGCCAGCTCAAGTTTACTGGCGCTGCATCGGAGCCGTCGTTGTTATTAAATCAGGGGAATTCGGAGAACTCATACCGGCCGCTGGCAGGTTCAGAAATTAGGGCTTTCCCGAAATCAGGAGTAATATATAACTAGCAACACCCACGGAGTTTCCATGTCCATGAACCAGGTTGAGCAGAGCAACGACTTCGCGGCGCGCGCAATGGAACAAGGCGATTCTCAGCAGATTACTAATCTCATCGAACAGCTCGACTTGGATCTGGTGGAAACCCAGAAAAACGGTCGCAAGCGTCGTTAACCAACGCAACCGTGTATCTCTCTAACTTCAGCGTAGATGCGCGGCTCTTTTACTAGGTTTGCAATATCCGCGGCCGGCAACTCGCGACTGGGGATCTTGATGTCACAAGGAGCAATCATGTCCGCCATCAATGGTGATAAATCCAAATTTCACCGGGAGCGCAAAGACAAGATCGCGCGCCGTGCCCGGAACCGGAAACTTTTCAAGAGTCCCCAGTCCAAGGCAGCAGTTTCAGAGCCCCGTTCCGCTTCGAAAGCGGTGTCCGCATGAGTGCACCCACACTTACATTGCCGTTGCCGGGGCTCCCGATCGCGCCCCTCAAGAAAAAACGAGTGCTGCTGGTGGATACATCGAGGACCAAGCGCGACCTGCGGTCCGAAACCATGAGAAAGCTGGGCGCCGAGGTTGACTGCGCCGCCGACATCAGCGAAGCGCGCTGCTGGTGGCGCGCCGATCTGTACGATTTGGTACTTATTAATGTTGAAGACGCGGTCGGCCCGCGCGACCGATTTTGCGATGACCTGCGCAATGCCACACCGCCACAACAGATCATGTTTCTGGTGGGCAAGCCTGGATACCTCGCAACTTCGCCCAACCTTGATCCCGATCGCGATCCACGGTCCCGTGAACATGAAGATGATCCCGGACCCGCGATGTGGAGCGATGTGAAGACTGCGCTCGCGACCAGCCTTTCGGAACCGCTTCCGCAACGCTGGGGAATTCTGGAAGCCTGCCGGCGAATCTCGGCTGTTCGCTCTGTCTCCGACGCGCGCTCAAAGGCGATTCGCAACCGGCCCGCACCGCCGCGAGATTCCGAGATATCGGCGTCCAGGCGTCTGGACGAAGTGGAAATCCCTGCTGAACTAATAATGGAGAAGGCGCAATGACGAACCTTTATGTTGGCAATTTGCCGCACAGCACTACCGAGAGTGAGTTGCGTAATCTTTTCCAGGCGCACGGAGAAGTCGACAAGGTGAGTATTGTCACTGACCGCGAGACCGGCCGCGCGCGCGGCTTTGCGTTTGTGGAAATGACCAACTCCGGTGAAGCCGAGAAAGCCATCGCGGCTTTGAACGGAACTGAACTCGGGGGACGGGCTTTGAAGATTAATGAAGCGAAGCCTAAAACGGATCGCCCCCGCAACAGTCCGGGACAGCGCTTCGGCCGGCCCGGTGGAGGACGCCAGGGAAACGGCGGGCATGATGATCATCGCGGCCACGCCCGGCAACCCCGCGAGCCGCGCTGGTAGCTGCTGCCGGCTGGAATTTTGGAGCGCGAAATTTGGACATTGACCTGCCAACTATGAAAAAGAACTAGGGGGATTGCGATGCCACGAGGCCGTTCAACATTCAACAAGCGCCAGAAAGAACAAGCCCGCCAGCAAAAGCAGAAAGAAAAAGCCGAGCGCAGAACTCAGCGGAAACAGGACAAACCTGAGGGCGCCGTGGACGAGATGGATGAATTACGCGAGCACGCCGAAGCTCAGGCGGCACTGTTCCGAATCGGCTCAGACGAGCCAAGTTGATTCCTGCAGGCGTTGAGCTCCTTGGCAAAACTACTAGTCATAATGTCCCTATGTCCCTTCCCTTCTTGCTGCAGCAATGGAGGATTCATTGCCGCGTCGTGCAGTTATGCTATTTGCGCAGATCACGACTGCCTTAGCCTCGCAGGCGTAATTTTCTCCGATTGCTTCCATCTTCTAGCTGCGTTAAGCTGATTGAGCTCTCGCGCTTCCCCGCTTCCTTCCCACCCACAGCCTTAAATCGTAAAATAGTTGCATAGTAGCTCCAAAATGAGGTGGTGGCGGAAGCTTACCCACTAGTTATGGTGTATTACCACTTGACCCGGTGCGATTCGGTTCGGTACAGTAGCTTTAATTTCTGCCCGCCCTATCCAGCCCGGGACCGTTCTCGAGTGGCGGATCGTCGGAGGCATCGGAATGGTAAACCCGCCCCACAGTTTTTCGCTTCCGCAGGACTTCCGCTTTGCGGAAGGACAGATCCCGATACAAAAG